>VGNF01000073.1 GCA_016866195.1 Chloroflexota bacterium
GAAATCGATGTGCTGATCATCAACCAGACGATGGGCGATGGTTCGTACAAAGTCACCTGGTGGGTCGGCGGAATTCTGCGGCCGATCCAGACCGGTCGGATCCAGCAATATCTGATCCTTTCGCTGGCTGTGCTGTTCCTCGTTGGCGGACTGCTTTTCTATTTCCTGATGGCATAGGAGCGCAAGATGGATTTCATTTACTCCCACCTCCTCAGCCTGATCCTCTTCCTGCCGGCAGTCTCCGCTCTGATCCTTTTCCTGCTGCCTTCCGGACGAAATAGTCTGTTGCGCTGGTTCGCTTTGCTTGCCAGCCTGATCCCATTCGCGCTCTCGGTCCTCTTGTGGGTCAATTATGTTCCCGAGCAAACCGGCTTTCAATTCGAGGAACAGTATGTGTGGTACGAGGCGATCCATTCCACCCTGCACCTGGGTGTGGACGGGATCTCGCTTACGATGGTCCTGCTCACCACCCTGCTGACTCCGCTGGCTATCCTGGCTTCCTTCAGCATCAGCGACCGCGTCAAAGCCTATATGATGCTCTTCCTTTTCCTCGAGACCGGCATGCTGGGCGTGTTCATGTCGCTGGATCTGCTGATCTTCTTCGTCTTCTGGGAGATCGGTCTGGTGCCGATGTACTTCCTGATCAACCAATGGGGCAGCGCCAACCGTAATTATGCCTCGCTGAAGTTCATGATCTACACCATGGGGGGGTCGCTCGGCTTGCTGCTGGCAGTGCAGATGTTGGGCGTGCGCTTTGGAACCTACGACATCGTGCAATTGTACTCGTTGTGGAATTCGCTCGAGCCGGGGGAACTATTCCTTGGCATGTCCGTATCGACTGTGAAGACCATTGCCTTCTGGGCATTTGTGATCGCCTTCGCCATCAAGGTACCGGTTTGGCCCTTCCACACCTGGCTGCCGGATGCACATACCGAGGCGCCCACTGCCGGGTCCATGATCCTTGCGGGGGTGCTGCTCAAACTCGGGGCATATGGCTTCTTGAGGCTGGTGCTTCCGTTTTACCCGGCGGAAGCCAAGGTGTTTGCCGGTGCGCTGGCGGTGCTGGCTACCGCGGCCATCGTCTTCGGCGCCTTCGGTTCGTACGCCCAATCCGATTTCAAGCGGCTGGTCGCATACTCCTCGGTGAATCACATGGGTTTTGTGGTTCTCGGCATCGCCGCGGCGGGATTGGCAGCGGGTACCTCGGATGCGCACATCGCCATGAACGGCGCGGTCCTGCAGATGTTCAATCATGGTTTGTCGGCGGCCGGCATGTTCTTCCTGGTGGGCGTGATCTACGAGCGTACACATACCCGCAACCTGAATGACTTCGGAGGCTTGTTCCCGCTCGTGCCGGTGTACGGTGGCATCTTGATCTTTACCTCGATGGCTTCCCTTGGCCTGCCGGGATTGAATGGTTTCATTTCTGAATTCCTGGTGGTGCGGGGTGCGTATCCTGTGCTCACTGTATACACTGCCATTTCCATGCTCGGATTGCTTTTCACCGGCGCGTACATCCTCAAGGGGATCAAGAGCGTACTGCACGGCCCGTTGAATGAACATTGGGCGCACGGAGAGCATCAATTGACAGAAATCAACACACGCGAGGTCCTGGTCATGGCTCCGCTGATGGTCCTGATCCTGGTCATCGGCGTCTGGCCGATGTGGATCCTCGACGTGATCAACAAGACCGTGGTGGCCTTGTTCTAAGAGGTGGATGATGAATTTTCCCATCCTGAGCATAATCACATTCCTCCCGATGCTGGCGGCGGTGGTCATCCTGGCCGTGCCCTCGGCGCGGAAGAATGTCGTGCGTACGATTGCCCTGACCGCCGCCAGTCTGGACCTGCTGCTTTTTGCCTGGACGTACCTGCAATACCTTTTGGGCGGCCTGCAAGGCTATCAGTTCGTCGAACAATACAACTGGCTGCCCGCCCTTGGCATCAGCCTTAAATTTGGCGTGGACGGCATCAGTGCTCCGCTCGTCCTGTTGACCGGAATCGTGATGTTCACCGGTGTGCTGATCTCCTGGGGCGATGACGACAAGCATGTCATGGCCGGCATTCAGGACCGCCCGCGGGAATTCTTCGCCTTCCTCTTCATCCTCGCCTCCGGCGTGTTCGGCGTGTTTGTTTCGCTCGACCTGTTCATGTTGTTCTTCTTCTATGAGATCGCGGTCTTCCCGATGTACCTGCTGATCGCCATTTGGGGCTGGGTGGTCACCCGCGAATATGCCGCCATGAAACTGACGCTGTATCTATTTGTCGGGTCGGTGGTTTCACTGGTCGGTGCGCTGGCCATGTACTGGACCGCCTACCAGAATACCGGTGTGCTCTCCTTCGATATGTTGCAACTGGAAAAGGCGGGCTTTTCCACAGCCTTTCAGAATCTCTGGTTCCTGCCGGTCTTTATGGGATTTGCGGTCTTGGGAGGCATCTGGCCGTTCCACAACTGGTCCCCGGATGGTCACGTAGCTGCACCCACGGCAGTATCCATGTTTCACGCCGGGGTGCTGATGAAGCTGGGCGCTTTCGCCGCGCTGCGCGTGGGCGTGATGTTATTGCCGGAAGGCGCGAAAGAATGGTCCTGGTTGATTATGACCTTCGCCGCCATTGCCGTAGTGTATGGGGCCTACATTGCCTTTGTCCAGACCGACTTGAAATACATGATCGGTTTTTCCTCCGTTTCTCACATGGGGCTGGTGATGCTCGGGGTTTCGACGTTGAATTACAACGGTCTGCTTGGCGCCGGAGTGCAGATGTTCTCGCACGGTGTGATGACGGCCCTCTTCTTTGCCGTAACCGGCATGATCTACGACCGGGCGCATACACGCATGATCCCCGAACTGGGCGGGATGTCGAAGATCATGCCCTACGCCTCGATCGGATTCATCATCGGTGGGCTGGTTTCGATGGGGATGCCGGGATTTTCCGGTTTTGTCGCCGAATTCCCGATCTTCATGGGGGTTTGGGGACGCCAGTGGCTGGTGGCGGTATTCGCCAGCATTTCGATCGTCATCACGGCAGCCTACATCATGACGAACATCCGCAAGGTGTTCTTCAGCCCCCTGCCCGAGAAACTGGAGGGGCACGTGGGCGACATCACCCTGATGGATAAGACCGCGGTGGTCACTTTGTGTTTCTTCATGATCGTGATCGGATTGATTCCGGCAATCATGGTGCCCATGGTCGAGACGGGTGTCGAGAACATCCTGCGCTTGCTGGGAGGTGCATAATGTTCACTCCTGAAGTCTTCGCAGCCATCCTTCCGGAGATTTTGATCCTCGCCCTCGGCATGCTGATCCTGATCGTGGAGCCTTTTTGGAAGGCGGAGAAACGACGAAATGTCGGCTGGCTCACGGCGGTAGGATTGTTTGCTGCCATCCTCGTCAGCCTGTTCTATGGACAGCCTGGCGACCCGGTCTCCGTCCTGGGCGGTATGATCCGCTTCGACTGGCTGGGATTCTTCTTCAAGATCCTGTTCATGTTTGCCGCAGCCGTGACCGCCCTGCTGCTGATGAATCATGAAACGGTCGGCCAGCGCGGGGAAGCCTATCTGCTCCTGCTGGCATCGCTCATGGGCATGAATCTGATGTCCGTCTCCGCCGATCTGGTCATGCTCTACCTGTCCATCGAAACTGCGTCGATTCCGCTGTACGTACTGGCGGGTTTTATGGTGGCGGACAAGCGCTCGACCGAGGCGGGATTCAAATACCTGTTGTTCGGCGTCCTGGCTTCCACGATCATGCTGTACGGATTTAGTCTCGTGTTTGGTTTCGCTGGCACGACGGATATCTACATGCTTGCAGAAATGCTTTCCGCCGGCGACCTGCCCCTCATGCTCGTATTCGGAGTTCTGGGATTGATTCTCGTCGGATTGGGCTTCAAGGTTTCCATGGTGCCATTTCATTTTTGGGCGCCGGATGTGTACGAGGGATCTCCAATCCCTGTAGCTGGATTTCTCTCAACCGCTTCCAAGGCTGCCGGTTTCTCCGTATTGGTCCGTTTATTCTTCGTAGCCTTTGCCTTCGAAGGGATGCCCGAATACGCTCATTCCTGGGCGTGGACACTGGCAGTGCTGTCGGCGGTGACCATGACGGTGGGCAACCTGCTGGCTCTTCCACAGAAAAATCTCAAACGGCTGCTGGCGTTCTCCTCCATTGCCCATGCAGGATATGTCCTGATCGGAGTGGTGGCTTTCAATCAACTGGGCGCCGCCAGCGTGGTTTTTTATCTGGCCGCATACCTCCTGACCAATCTGCTGGCATTTGGGATTGTGATGGCTTTCAGCCATGCGACCGGCATGGAAACGCTGGAGGATTTCGCCGGAATGAGCCGGCGCAATCCCCTCCTGGCGTTGATGATGCTCGCGGCTTTCCTGTCGCTGGCTGGCATGCCGCCTTTTGGAGGTTTTGTCGCCAAGGTGTTCGTCTTCGCGGCAGGCGTGCAGTCGGGTTACACCTGGCTGGTCGTGGTCGGAATCATCAATTCGATCATCGGTGTGTATTACTACCTTAACGCCATGAAGTTCGTTTACTTGTATCGCCTGCCGGGCGAGGACGAGGAAAAACATCCCCTGCCGTTGCTGAAATCGTACGTCTTTGCGCTGGGGATTTTGACTCTGGGCGTGATTCTGGTCGGGACGGTGTTTGCGCCGTGGTTCGGGTGGTCGGACGCGGCGGCGCTCAATTTGTTTTAGGTCCATCGATCAGGCATCTTCCTCGTGCAGGTTTGACATCCATTTGAAGGCTACGATATAATCGTGCGGCATGACACAATCCGAACAGAAGGGCAGGAGCATCCTGACGAACGTTTTAATCGTGCTCGTCGGGCAGGTGGGATGCCTGACACTGGTCATCATCCTGGCTTCTGTGTTGGGCGGCTTGTGGCTCGACAGCGTATTCGGTACAAAGCCGGTTATTACACTGGCTTTGTTGTTTGCTGGAATACCTGTGTCTGTGCTGGTGATGCTCGTGGTTGGGCGCAGGACGCTGGCGCGCCTGAAGGAAAAACTCGAAAAGGAAGCTGACACTTCGTCATTGGAGGCGGACATTGGAAAAAGAAACGCGTAGACCCTGGCGTCGATGGATCGTACTCGCGTTGATGATCGCGGGTTTTGTCCTGGGCGGGATCTACATCCCCATTCAGCCTGAGATCGTGGTGGCGCCGGAAAAACTAAGTTACAAGCCGTTGTTCACCCTGCCGGTCATCGGCGACTTTTACCTGGTG
Source organism: Chloroflexota bacterium (assembly GCA_016866195.1). Taxonomy (GTDB): domain Bacteria; phylum Chloroflexota; class Anaerolineae; order Anaerolineales; family Villigracilaceae; genus VGNF01. The sequence goes on from VGNF01000073.1 coordinate 5,229, forward strand.
AATACAATCCCCACCCTGATTATCACGATCATCCTGCTGGTGGTGATCGCGTATTACACCAACCGTTCGCTGACACGGAGCGGGAAAACCGATCTGGTCCCGCGCGGCATCGGAAATCTGATGGAAGCCATCCTCGAAATGCTCTACAACCTGACCGAGGGCTCAGCGGGCAAGTACGCCAGGATGATCTTCCCCTGGTTCGCAACAATCCTGATCTATGTATTGTTCGCCAACCTGCTCAAATTAATTCCTGGTTTCGAGTCTGTTGGATTGATAAAAGAGGCGCATGGCGAAGGCGGGCATGCGCTTCAATCTCTGGGCGGTGGTTGGGCAATGCTGACCCCGGAACACGGCGAGTATGTCCTCTACCCGTTCCTGCGCGGCATTTCCGTGGATTTGAACTTTACCGCATCGCTGGCGTTGATTGCCGTGGTTTTCATCCAGGTGATCGGTTTCCGGGCGCAGGGATTTGGCTACCTGAGCAAGTTCTTCAACACACGCAGGATGTTCAAGGTGCCGTTCTTCGGCGCCATGGATTTCCTGGTCGGCCTATTGGAGTTGATCTCGGAGCTCTCCAAGATCCTCTCGTTTGCCTTCCGTCTATTCGGCAATATGTTCGCCGGCATCGTGCTGGTGGCGATCGTGGCCGGCCTGTTGGGCAAGATCTCGATCCTGCCGGCCATGGTGATGATGTTCGAAAAATTCGTGGGAATCATCCAGGCGTTCGTGTTCGGGATGCTGACCATGGTGTTCATGGCCCAGGCCACACAGGGTCATGGAGAAGAGCACGCTGAAGGCCACTAAGAAAAACATTGGATAATCCCAAGGAGGTTTGAATCATGGAAGGTAACATTTTGGATGCGATGCGCTATGTGGGCGCCGGTCTGGCGATGATCGGAGCCGCGGGCGCCGGGGTTGGAATCGGGCTCAGCGTGCAGGGTGCGCTCACGGGCATGGCTCGCAATCCGGATACGTACGGCAATCTGTTGACCAATATGATCCTCGGCATTGCGTTCTCCGAAGCCATCGCGATCTACTGCCTGGTGATCGCGTTCCTCATGCTCTTTAAAGTCGTGTAATTGGATAGGAGCAATCAATGGAAGCATTAGGCATCAATCTCGGTTTGATCATTGTTCAGATCATCGCGTTCACCATCGTGTTCCTGACGCTGAACGCCTGGGTGTACAAACCCATGTTGAACATGATGGAAACCCGCAAGAAAAAGATCGCGCAGGGTCTGGAGGATGCACGCGTGGCTGCCGAAGCGCGAGCCAACGCAGAAAAGGAAGCCGCACGAATCATAGGAGAGGCACAAACTGAGGCGAACAAGGTGGTGCGGGAAGCCACCGAAAGGGCGGCCAGCGCCGGCAAGGACGTGAAGGCTGCCGCCGAAGCCGAAGCAGCCAAGGCGCGCCAAGCTGCCATGGTGGAGGCGGAGCTCGAACGCAACCGCATCCTGGGAGATCTGCGAGGACAGGTCGCTGCGCTGGCAATCGCCGCGGCGAACAAGCTGGTGGGTGAAGCCCTGGACGAAAAGAAGCAGCATGCCTTGATCGATGAGTTTTTCTCCGGCGTGAAGGCCGGCAAGGTGGTGGTGCTTGAAGGAACGGATTTGAAAGGCGACACTGCCGAAGTAACCAGCGCTTTACCCCTCAACGACAAGGAACAGGATGCGCTTAAAAAGGACGTGCTGGCCAAGGTCGGCGCCAAGGAGGTGGCTTTCCGGGTCGATCCCGCCATCCTCGGAGGTGTGGTCATCAAGGTGGGCGACAAGGTCTTGGACGGCTCTGTAGCCGGCAAGCTCGAAGGACTGCGTCAGACCTTGAAATAAAACGAAGAGTCACCTTGGAGGGTTTTGGTAAAATACCAAAACCCTTTTGTTTTTAATCGCATGGCGAAAACTCTCGCGAACCTTTTTGTTGATTATCCCCTTTCATTTCCTATAGTGATTCCGGAGATTGTGATTACCGGCATCGCCATAGATAGCCGCGTAGTAAAAGCAGGGGAGCTGTTCGTAGCCATGCGAGGCGGGAGCCTGGATGGGCACGATTACATACCTAATGCTGTGGAGCGTGGTGCAGCTGCGATCGTCGGGGACCGTGACCTTACGGAACTCCCAATCCCATACCTTCGATTGGAAAATCCTCGTCAGGCGCTGACCTGGCTGGCTGCCGCGCTTCACGACTGGCCGGCGCGCAAACTGACCGTGATCGGGGTGACCGGCACCGATGGCAAAACGACAACGAGCAACCTGATTCACCGAATTCTGATGGCTGCCGGGATCAAATCCGGAATGATTTCAACCGTGAACGCCATTATCGGTGATGAGATGTTGGACACCGGCTTCCATGTCACAACGCCGGATGCGCATGATGTCCAGGCGTATCTGGCAAGGATGGTGAAAGCCGGCCTGACGCACGTGGTTCTTGAAACGACGTCGCATGGATGGTCGCAATACCGCGTGGATGCCTGTGAATTCGACATCGGAGTGGTGACGAACATCACCCATGAACACCTGGACGAACACGGAAGTTACGAGAATTACCGCGCGGCCAAGGCGCGCCTGTTCTCCAGCCTGGAATGGACCCGCGTCAAACCGCATGGCAATCCGCGGCTGGGAGTGATCAACCGCGACGATCCTCGCTCCTTTGATTATCTCGATGACCTTATCAAGGTCAACAAGATCAACTACGGATTGAGCGAAGGGTCGGATGTACGTGCGCAGAACATCGAATTCAGCCCCTCCGGAATGAGGTTCATGGCAAGATCGGGTAAATTCGAGATGGAAGTCCACAGCAAACTGGTGGGAGCGTATAACGTGTCCAACTGCCTGGCTGCGTTAACCGCGTCCGTCCACGGTCTGGGGATCGACCCGCAGGTCGCCGCAAGTGGTATCGCCTCGCTCGAGGGCATCCCGGGTCGTATGGAACGGATCGACCTCGGCCAGAATTTCACCGCCATTGTGGATTTTGCCCATACGCCCAATGCCTTGAAGGTGGCTCTGGAGGCCGGACGTTCCATGACGAAGAACAGGGTCGTCTCGGTGTTTGGCTCGGCGGGTTTGAGAGATAAGGAGAAACGCCGCATGATGGCTCAAACCTCTGCAGAATTGGCCGACCTCTCGGTCCTTACAGCAGAAGATCCGCGCACCGAATCGCTTGACGGGATTCTTGAGGAAATGGCGGCCGGTGCAAGATCCCGCGGAGGGCGGGAAGGCGTCACATTCTGGAAAGTCCCGGACCGCGGCGAGGCCATCCGTCTGGCTTTGAGCCTGGCGCGCGAGGGGGATGTCGTCCTATCCTGCGGGAAGGGTCATGAACAATCCATGTGCTTTGGCCGGACGGAGTACCCTTGGGATGATCGTACAGCGATGCGTGCCGCGCTGGCTGACCTAATGGGCGTAACCGGTCCTAAAATGCCCTACCTTCCGTCGCAGGATCAAAAGGAAGAGGAGTGGCTGAAAGGGTAGGTTCGCTGCCTGGTGCATGCCTTAAATCGAAAGAACTTGCAGTATCCCCGGAGAAAAATATGAACAATTGGATCCAACCGATAACGCTCGTTGGAAACCATGTCCGTCTTGAGATTATGACACTCGGGCACGCGCCGGAATTGGCGAAGATCGGTGTGGGGCAGGACTTCTGGGATTTCATGCTATACGGTGAAATGCGAACCGATCAGGACATGCAAAACTGGGTGACCGATATTCTCAATCGCTCCGCCACGGGAACCGATCTTCCGTTTGTCGCCATCCACCTGGACTCCGGCCGGGTAGCGGGCGCGACGCGCTACCTGAATATCATGCCAAAGGATCGCGGGCTGGAGATCGGCGGTACGTGGTACGGGCTGGAATTCCAGCGTACAGCGGTCAACACCGAATGCAAGTACCTGCTGCTCAAGCACGCCTTCGAAAGCCTGGGCGCAATCCGGGTGCAGTTGAAAACGGACCTCAGGAATGTGCGCTCCCAGGTTGCCATCGAGCGGATCGGTGCCAGGAAGGAGGGGATTTTGCGCAATCACATGGTCCTGCCGGATGGACGATATCGTGATTCGGTATTCTACAGCATCCTGGATACGGAATGGCAGGAGGTGAAAGTACGGTTGGAAGGGATGCTCGCCAGGAAATAGTCCTGCGTTCGAGCAATCGACAGCAAAAAGAGGGATTTCGATAGGCAGGTCCAATCTTATTTACTGTCCTGAAAATGGCTGCGCATTTTCATACTCGGTGGTGAACCCTGTTCATGCAGGCTCACCTTACGCAGTTGCGCTTCGACGACAGGCGGGAAAACCTCCCGCCCTCCGAGCTTTGCACCTACGGTCTGCGCGAATTTCGCCCTCCCAAAGGACATCGGGACGATGTGAGCGAAGCGACGAGTGATCTTCGAGGAGCGCAGTCGATGGGCAAATGAATAAACTGCGTAACATCAGTTATTTAGTCAAGCCAGTTTAGAATCTTGCAAGAGCTGGTCGTGTAATTGAGATCTTCCTCCGACACATCCAACCGCAGGACTTTGATCTGCGGGAGGGTCGCGAGCCAGTCATTCAGGAATTGTGTAATCCTGTCGGCATCCTCCGCGGAGGCGATGTTGATCCGCTCCCGCGCAGCCAGCCTGGTTTGGATGATCTCCGCGGAAGCGTTCATGGCGATGACCCGATCGGGCGGAGACAGAAAGGTGCGGATCAAGGTGTGGAGACGCCGGCACACATCGAACTCGGCATCCGTCAGCCAGCCATACGCATGAAACAGGCGGGTGAATCCATAAAAATCCAGGTCCAAGCCACCATCCATCAGCGCGGGTTTTTCCTTGGTTCGCAGGCGCCCTTCCTGTTCCGCTCGAAACAGCAGATAGTCTATTTGGTTGGCCAGGGCGTATTTCTGATCCTGCTTGAACCGGGTTTGAAACGGTCGTTCCCAATGATCCTCGAATGCAGTTTCGAATTTCCCCGTTCTCTGTAGAACGCGCATCAGAGTGGTCTTCCCAACACCGCTTGTCCCGACGAGGACGATCAATCGGTTCATCGGTTTATTTGCAGAAGGCCGGCGCGTCGAAAAAATCCACTCCGGTGATGAACCAATCCGACCCCATCTTGCGGATCGTGATCGTCTGCGGCAGCAATCGCGGATCGGTCCCCCGAATAAGGGCTCCGTCGGTCCGGCGATAGATGCGAGTGGACCAGACTTCGCAGGAATCCACCTCGATATGGTCAGCCTGGAGGACGCGGATTTCCTGAATAGAACTTCGATAGTAGTCGATCTCGGAGACTTGGATCAGTCCCTGCTGATTCAGGTTGTCTATCTCCTCTTCAAGGGAGGACAGTAACTCGCCCGCGAGAATCCCAGATGCAATGTTTGCATTCCCTTTCCGGTACGCCTCAACTTGCAGCTCGATGGCGCGCGTCAGGAATTCGCTCACTTCCCGGCTGAGTTCGGGTGAGATCTCCATCTCCTGATCCGGGAAGAACGGATCGGATCCCTGCGCCACCTCCCGGCCGTCTGATACACCATCGTCATCCATGTCGGGATCGAAGGGATTCATTCGATAAAGGACCTCGATTCCATCGCCTAAACCGTCGCCATCCGTATCCGCCTTCTGCGGATCCGTGCCGGTGCGAAGAATTTCAGCCTCATCAGAGATCCCATCTCCATCCCCATCCACGCTGGCGCTGGGTGGGGGAGTGGCTCCCTGCGGAGGTGTCTCCGGAGGATCGGACGGCTCGGCTGCGATCCCGTACAAGGATTGAACTCCGGCAATGTCATCTGATCCGAGGAAGCGATGAGGTCCGGTATAGGCGGCGAACATCAGTGCCTTTGGGTCGCGGCTGTGATCCAGGCCAAGGGTGTGACCGATCTCGTGGGCGGCCACGGTCAACAGATCCACATTCCGCGTCTCGCTGTTCACCCATCGTTCGGAATTGTCGAAATGCAGGAACACCTGGCGATCCGCATACGGATTCGGGAACGATGCATGGGCGAGCACGTCGCCGGGGCCGTCAAAGGGATCACCGTCGCCGTGATCCCCCTCAGCCCACCCAATGACGATGTCTGCAATGTCCACATCGGAGGCTTCCTGAAAACTCAGCATGGATTCTTCCCCCCAGAGCATGAACGCCTGGCGTATGAGCTCACGTTCGATATCCCCATTAAGTTTTCCGGTTCCATTCAGGAATGCATAGGTCAGGTCGGTTTTTCCCCATTGCGAGATCGCCCGATACCGCGCTGCGGTTTCGTCCTCCTCTCCAGCCGCTGGCAGATCATCATAGCGATAGGTGTAGCCGGGTTCCTCGATCAGCGGGGGGGTGGAACAGGCGAGAGACACAAATAGAACCAGTAAAAGAATTCCTTTTCGCATATTTCGCAGCTCTCCAATCGTCTCAATTCAGAATGTTTGTAAACCCGTTCTAAGAAGGGAAGGAAAGCTCAAACAAGCAATGGATTGATCGTCAACCGGGATTGATTTGCATGAGGCGCGAACAAATTATGATTTCCATTCCCTGTGCGTCACATACGCCGGGATGGCGGAGGAGGTTTGTTCCCGTTTATGCATCTGATCCGCCAGCCATTGGAACCATTCAAATCCGGTATCCCGCTGAACCTCCTGCCTGAATTCAAAGATGAAGCCGTTGAGCTTTTGCCAGGAAATCAAAATCGGTCCGCTGTACGCATCGTCCACCAGGTCGAGTGGAATTTCCCGCCGGTGAACGAGAATCCCAAGACGCTCCCAGGTGCCAAGCAACATGTACAAAGCCAGATAGTCCTCTTTGGGCAATTGGTCGATCTCGGATTTCGTAATACCGTCCTTCATGTCAAATACCAGCAGGAGACCGCGTACAAAATCGTTGGTTTGAAACGAGTTCAGCATCAGGATGGCAGCCTCCCGTTTTCTCATCTTTTGGAAGTTGAGCAGGTTGAGGATGCCGAACAGGATACCCAGCATGACGGCGGTGGTGGAAATGATTTGAACGATCAGTTGCAGATTCATCGAATTTCCACCGGGATCAATACTGACTTAACCACCACTCTGCTCCGGGCAGACCGCACTCCTTAACGCGTGAAAGCACCTCCGCTGTGTTGAAGGGCACACGCCGCAATTCGACCTCCAACGCCTGGCCGTTCTGATCAAGTACGGCATATTCCGCCCACGGCAGCAGTTTGGGGGGGATTCCAGGTTGATAGGCTCGGGTGAACGCATTCCCTACGCTACCGGAGTTCAATACCAATTTATCCCCGTAACGGCGAAGCATTTGTATGTGTGAGTGACCGCCGATAAAAACATCTGCGTTTCGGCCATTGAGAAATCGATCCAGTTCCTCATTCGGTGTGGTGGAGAGGATCAGATCCGTGGAGGAATGCGGTGAACCGTGAAAACATAACACGGACGTACCGTCGGGAAAGGTCAATTCGTGAGTGGTATGAAAGGATTTGATGAATTCCAGATCCGTAGCGGACAACCTGGATTGACCCCAAAAGAGATCGGGGACCAGGTGGGCTGCAATTTGCAGTTCGGCAGCCCGTTCAGGGTCCAAAACCGCCTCGTCGTGGTTTCCGGAAATACAGATGCACCCCAAATCCCGCAGGGTGGCGAGAACCTCCGCCGGCTGCGGCCCAAGTGTTACCACATCACCGAGCGAAATCACCAGGTCGGCATTCTGATGAGCAAGATCTGCCAGCACCGCCTGCAGCGCGGTGAGGTTTCCGTGAATGTCTGAAATGAACGCAATTCGCATGGAATTTGTGAGGATCCCCAATAATTGTACACGAACTGGATGGGTCAAAATTGACTTGACCGGTGGATAGAACTTTTGGGGGAGAGTCCTGGCAGGAAATAGGTTGCGGGACTAGAAAATGAAGGGTATTTTATGCTAAAGTATAAATGGGGCCGGGCCAATCCCTCGGAAGCCACTTTGGCCCCAGCGATTCCATATTGGTACACAGTGCCGGACTGTTGTGCGGAGGAAGGAGAGACCCTATGGAACTCGAAATCGGCAATGTGACGCATTATTACAACCATATCGGTGTGGCGGTCTTGCGTCTTCGAGACGGCCTGAAACTTGGTGATATGATTCATATCCTTGGCCATGTGACAGATTTTACTCAGAGGGTCAGTTCCATGGAGGTGGATCATCATACCGTGGTTCGGGTCAAGCCCGGAGAAGAAGTGGCGGTCAAGGTCCTCGAACCCGTTCGCGTGCATGATGTGGTCTTTCGTGTGGTCGAGGAGAAGCTGGAGCCTGCCCACTAGTTTGCAGAAGGGTCACGGGGGTGATTTGATGATGATAGTTGCCGCTGAGGGTGGATTCGAAAATCACCCGCCCAGCTTTTCGGTCGGGCGGGTGACGGTCTGTTTAATATCTATCTTCGTTTCGCTTTGGTCTTCTTCTTGATCTTTGCCTTGGCCTTGGTTTTGACTTTGGATTTTACCTTAGCCTTGACCTTGGTCTTGGATTTTGCCTTGACCTTGGTCTTGGATTTTGCCTTGGCCTTGGTCTTCGGTTTTGCCCTGGCCTTGACCTTGGGTTTCTTCTTGGGCTTAGCCTTAGCCTTCTTCTTTGGCTTCGCTCC
>VGNF01000074.1 GCA_016866195.1 Chloroflexota bacterium
CCCCGCCAAGCAGCTGCTCCAGTTTCGGACCGAACTCGGCCCACACAGACATCACATTTCCCGGCCCGCCCCCGATGTTGTACACCTGGCCTCCGGCGACAGGGACCTTTTCAATCACAAGATCATACGCATCCAGCAGATCGTCCACATGCAGGATATCGCGCACCTGCTTTCCATCGCCGTAGATGGTGAGCGGGCGCCCCATCACCGCGGCGATAATGAACCACGCCACCCAGCCCTGGTCTTCGATCCCAAACTGCCGCGGTCCGTAAATGCAGGACTGACGCATGACCACCGTGGGCAGCCCGTAGATGCGGGCATAATCGCGCGCATACTGATCGCCGGCCCCTTTCGAACATCCGTATGGTGAGTGGAAATCGAGCGGCTGTGTCTCCGGGCAGCCGTTGACCAGGTCCCGGTAACGCCAACGAGTGGGCTCCTCCACCAGGGGTACGTCCTCCATCCCGCCGTAGACCTTGTTCGTGGAGGCGTAGATCACGATGGGATTCCGGCCGGAGAGGCGCGCTGCCTCGAGCATGTTGAACGTCCCAATCGCATTTGCCTCGAAATCCTCGCGCGGGTTTGTGACGGAGGTCGTCACCGCGACCTGGCCGGCCAGGTGAACGATCACATCCGCCTCCGCGGCCGCCTTGGTCAGGCGGTCTGCCTCGCGCACATCCCCCACGACCAGTTCGAAGGAGCTTTCCCCATTTTCCTGTCTTAACCATTCCAGGTTGCGCCTCGCGCCGGAGCGCGAGAGATTGTCATAGATCGAGACCTGCTCGCCGCGCTTCAGCAGGCGGTGAACATAGTTCGAACCGATGAAACCCGCGCCGCCAGTGATCAGATACTTTTTCCTCATGGAACGCTGCAGCCTTTGAACCCTACCATCTCGTGGAAACGGACCGCCGGCGCGGGAAAATTACAGAAGCAGAGGCTCCAAAGACAAACCCACCCACATGCGCCCACCAGGCGATCCCGCTGGTATCCACGCCCTCGAACGACAGCAGGCCGGAGAACAATTGCGAAACGAACCAGAAGGCAAGGTAGATGAAGGCGGGCACCTCCACCAGCGTGAAAATGAAAAGGATCGGCACCAGGCTGGCGACCCGCGATTGCGGGAATAGCAGCATATACGCTCCCAGCACGCCGGCGATCGCGCCGCTCGCCCCGACCACCGGGATGCCGCTGGCTGGCAGCAGGGCGATCTGCAAGGCTGCCGCGGCGATCCCGCTCGAGAGATAGAAAATCAAATATGGGATTCCACCCAGACGGGCCTCCACATTATCCCCGAAGATGAACAGCACCCACATATTGGTCAGGATGTGAAACCACCCGCCGTGCATAAACATGGAGGTGAAAACCGTCCACCAGGCGGCCTGCGGACCATCCTTCAACTGTTGAGGGATCAACCCCCAATCGAGGATGAAAGCTTGCAATCCAGCCGGGCTCAGGCGTGACTCGTACAGGAAAACCAGGACGTTGACCAGGATCAACAGGAGGGTCACCAGCGGGAAGCGCCGCGTCCGCAGGGTATCGTACAGGGGAATCATCTTACACTTTACTCCGCGCCCGGCTGCACCCTCAAATTCCTCAATTGATGGTAGATCCCCGAAAGGGTCTGGCCTTCGCGCATCAATCCGATACCACCGATCACGCCGCTGTTCAAATAGTTGTACATGCGCATGGTCAAGGCCGCCGCCAGCGCGGTGGATTCATCCGTCGTGAAGCGCGTCAACGCGAAAACCACCGCGCCCTCGAACGTTCCCACCGCGCCGGGCGCGGAGGGAATCGCCCCGCCAAAGGCCGCCATGCCCAGCCCGAAGATTCCCCACACCCATCCCGCCTGGGGGAAAAAGGCGAGGGTCATCAAATAATAGGAGATCAGGGCTATCGCCCAGTTGAGAGTCATCCAGAAGAGAAAGCGGAGGAAGAGCCAGCCGTCGGTAAGCACGCCAAGCCCCTGCAGGAACGACTCAAGAAAACTGCCGCCGACCCTCTGCAAGTACGGAATGCGCGTGCTGAGCCGGTGGAAAAAATCCAGCGCCCATCGGTTGTTGCGCGCCAGAATGTACATCATCGCCAGTCCAAGGACCATCGATCCACCGATGATGTATCCCAGGGTGGGCGAACTTTCCGCATTGACGACGTACGGCAGGGAGAACAAAAAGATCATGGCGGAGAAGATCAGGTCCACTGTGCGCTCGATGACGATGGTGGGAAGGATCTCGCTGAATTTCAACCCCCCCGATTTGCGGCTGAGCAAAAAGGCGCGCCCGATCTCGCCCAGGCGAAAGGGCAGGAAGTTGTTGAGCAAATATCCTTCGCCTTCGGTAAACAGCACATCCCTGTACGTCGGCCGGTCGCGCAGCAGGGTCATCCACACTCGGGCGCGCACAAACATCCACACAAATCCCAGCACCACTGCCACCACAATGAGGCGGTAATCTGCTTTTTGCAGCGCCTCGAGCGTGTCGCCGAAATCAACAAAATACAGGATCACCGCGATCAACAGGATGCTGATCGAGGCGCCGGGCACCCAGCGTTTGACATCTTTCATATAAATCAACTTTGTCCTGAGCGGAGGTCGAACAGACCGCAGTCGAAGGACGCTTCGACTGCATGCCTCACTTCGCTCGGCATTCCGCTCAGCGCGACCATCATTCCTCCTCCAGTTTCAGGACCGCCATGAAAGCCTCCTGGGGGATCTCCACATTGCCGACCATCTTCAAACGCTTCTTGCCGCGTTTCTGCTTTTCGAGCAGTTTCTTCTTGCGGGTGATGTCGCCGCCGTAACACTTGGCCAACACATCCTTGCGCGTGGCCTTTACGTTGGCGCGGCTGATGATGCGCCCGCCGGAGGCAGCCTGCACCGCCACGTCATAAAGCTGGCGCGGGATCAACTCCTTGAGCTTGGTGATCAATCGCTGTCCCTTGTGATAGGCATCCTTTTCGTGGACGATGGCCGCCAGCGCGTCCACCGCCTCGCCATTGACCAGGATCTCCAGTTTCTGCAGCCTGTCCGGGCGGTATTCCAGGAACTGATAATCGAGCGAGGCATATCCCTTGGTGCGTGATTTCAACAGGTCGAAGAAATCCACGATGATCTCGGAGAGCGGGATCTCGAAATCCAGTTGCACGCGGTGCGGCGCGGGATACTCCTGCTGCTTGAAGATACCTCGCCGCTTCGTCACCAGTTCCATGATGGGACCGTAGTACTCGGTGGGCGTGATGATCTCGATCGTCATCCACGGTTCGCGCACTTCGACGATCTTGTTCGGGTCCGGCAGTTCCGCCGGCGAGTCCACGGTCACGACCGAGCCGTCGTCCATCACCACTTCATATTCCACCGAGGGCGCGGTGAACAGCACGTCGAGCAGGTACTCGCGCTCGATGCGTTCCTGGATGATCTCCATATGAAACAGGCCCAGGAAACCGGCCCGAAAACCAAACCCCAGCGCCTGCGAAGTCTCCGGCTGATAGGTCAGCGAGGCATCGTTGAGCTGGAGTTTTTCGAGCGACTCGCGCAGCGTTGTGTAATCATCCGCCTCCACCGGGTAGATGCCGGCGAAGACCATGGGCTTGGGATGGCGGTATCCCGGCAGGGGTTCCGCGGCGGGGGCCGCAGCGCGGGTGACCGTATCCCCCACGCGGCACTCGTGTACGGTTTTGAGACCGGTGGCAATGTACCCCACCTCCCCGGATCCCAGCGAGTCGACCGGTTTCATGCCGGGCACGAAGATCCCGATTTCCACCGGTTTCATGTCCGAACGGGTGGCGAACATGCGCAGGGTCTCGTTCGAACGGATCATCCCCTCAAAGACGCGCACGTAGGCGATCACGCCCTTGTACGAGTCGTAATGCGAATCAAAGATCAACGCACGCGGAGGGAGGTCGTCCACGTCCACGGGCGGAGGCACGCGCCTGACGATCGCCTCGAGGATTTGATCCACGTTGATCCCCTCCTTGGCCGAAATGCGGATGACCGACCCCGGCTCGACCCCCAGCAGGCTGCCGATGTCTTCCGCCACTTCGTCGGGGCGCGCCGAGGGCAGGTCGATCTTGTTGATCACGGGAATGATCGCCAGGTCGGCTTCCAGCGCCTGGTACAGGTTCGCCAGCGTCTGCGCCTCGATGCCCTGCGTGGCATCCACCACCAACACCGCCCCCTCGCAGGCTTTGAGTGCGCGGCTGACCTCGTAGCCGAAATCCACGTGGCCCGGTGTGTCGATCAGATTGATTTCGTACTTAAAATTATCCTGCGCGGTGTAATACATGCGCACCGCGGAAGCCTTGATCGTCACGCCCTTCTCGCGCTCGAGGTCCATGCTGTCGAGCACCTGCTCGGTCATCTCGCGCTCGGAGATGGCTCCGGTCAATTGAAGCAGGCGGTCAGCCAGCGTGGATTTGCCATGATCCACATGGGCGATGATGCAAAAATTTCGAATGTGGTCGGTCATCGATTCGCGTGCGGGAGTATACCATTTTATTAATCACACCCTTTCAGGTCGCAATTTCCAAAGAGACGACCCAAAAATAACAAATCTGTCATGCCCGCACCCGAATTTTCGGTGTATAGTGATTCACGACCTAAACGCAAAGGTCACTGGAGGGCAGCATGTCAAAAGCCTCAAAAACAAAAAAGACGCTTTCCCGGGTGGATCGATTCCGGATGTGGATCAAGAACTTTGCGAGCAACATCTTCGCTGGTCCCTATCTGCCCGTTTCACTGACCATTTTCTTCGTCCTGACCGCTGTGACAAACCTCGCAGTTGTACTGATGAGCCAGCCCCTTTCATACTGGAGCGGCGCGGACACCGGCACCGGAATGGACATCTTTGGGGGAACACTCACATATGGTCCGGTTACCTTGATCGCCTTGGGCACAGGTTATCTCATCGTTGGAATACTGTTGTTGAGTTTCGTCAACTACCGCTGGAGTCTGGTCGGTTGGGTCACCGCGGAATTCGCCCACATTTATTTCATCCAGCAAACCCTGAACGGCTGTTATGTGAGCCGATGGATCCCATCCATCAGTGAATTCTGTAAGCTAATTAAGGACGTCGGCTTCCTGATGCCGGCGGTCATTTTCATTGGTATCCTGCTGGTTTTCTCCTTCCAACCGGCAGAATTTTCACTGGCAAATAAAAAGGCCGAAAAAAGGGTCCTGAGTTTCAGTGGAGCGCTTTCCATTGTATGGGTCCTTATCATGATCGGCGGAGTGTTATGGTCCGTTCGAAAACCCAGCTTTGGCTGGATTCCAGTGGAGGTGAAGGACAAACCCGGTCCTCTTCAGGATGGGGAAGCAGCCTATGACTCGAGGCGAAACAAAATCGTTATGTTTGGCGGCGCGACCGGTTACATCGGCAACAATCAATGGGATTACAAGAATGACACCTGGGAATGGGACGGACAGACATGGACGCGGATGTCTCCGGATGTCTATCCGCCTGCGCGGCTGGACCACGCGCTTGCGTACGACGAAAACAGAGGTGTGATCGTTATGTTCGGCGGGCTTGGTCAGAGCGGGCGCTTATCAGATACATGGGAATGGGATGGACGGACCTGGACAGAGAAAAAATCAAGGGACCATCCCTCGCCTCGTTCCGGACACGAGATGGTCTATGACCCCGTCCGCAAAAAGGTGGTGCTTTATGGAGGCTATAACGACCCGACCTTCTATAACGACGCCTGGGAATGGGACGGGACGGATTGGAAATGGATCGATCTCGATGCAGACGCGCCGGCTGCAAGCGTGTTTGCGTTAAGTTACAACACCGATAAAAATTTTGCATTCGGGTTATTGAGCGGAACGCCGGGCGGTACATGGAAGTGGGAAAAAGATACCTGGACCAAGGTCTATCCAAATCACGAGCCCAGTAATCGTTCGTCAACCACGGTGGTGTACGATCCCACCCGAAAACTCTTCTTCACCTTTGGCGGGATTGCCGGCAGCGATCCCACAGATGATACGTGGACCTTTGACGGAACAGATTGGGCGGAATATTCACAAGGCGGAGTGCATCCCTCGGCGCGGTCCGATATGACCATATGGTATGACCCGTTCCGAAAACATGTGATGTTATTCGGCGGGCACAACGGCTCCACCATGTACAACGACATGTGGGAATTCATCCCCGCAGAAAAGTAGGGATGGGCTGCCATGCAAGCGAACCCGACGAATCGAACATTATCGCCTTTGTGGCTGAATGATTGGCGCGCCAAGGTCAAAACTCTGGCCGGGAACATTTTTTCCCCGCCCTATCTGCCGGGGAAGTTCATCATTTTCTTCCTGATCACAAACGTTACCCACATGGCGATCATTTTTATGAATCAGCCGCTAAACTACTGGACAAACAAAGCGGCGGAAAAAGGCATTGCCTATAACGGTTCGCCCATGGATTTCAGGCCGGTGGACTGGGTCATCTTCGGAGCCATCTACCTCGCCCTCGCGCTCTTTTGCCTGACTGTATTCAACTACCGTTGGAGCCTGATCGGTTGGTTGACAGCCGAGGTGATCCATCTGGATGGAATCCAAAGCTGGCTGACTGACTGTTCTTTCGGCCGCTGGTCGCCAACACTGGGAAAATTCTGCGGGTCCTTCGATGAAAAGTGGTTCTGGGTCATATGCGGTTTGATTTTCGGGTTGTTCATCGCCTCATCTCTGCATCCCTCTAGTTTTTCATTTCAAAACAAACGGGTGGAAAAGGGCCTCTCACGCGTATCGGTACTCGCCCCGGCAATCTGGGTCGTTTTCCTGATCGGCGGAGTTGTATCTTCGGCACAAAAACCGGGAACGTATGGCTGGGTCCCGGTGGACGTCAAACACAAACCCGGACCTCTTTCAGAAGCAAGAGTCGCGTATGATACAAAGAACAACGAACTGGTCCTGTTCGGCGGTGTATCTGGCTATCTGGGCAATCGGTGGGATTACAAATCGGATACCTGGGTCTGGGACGGGAAGAGATGGCTGAATGTATATCCGAGCATCTTCCCCTCTGGACGAGTCAACCATGCCATGGCATACGACGAGAACCGAGGCATGGTCGTCATGTTCGGTGGCTACAACGACAACGGAGCGTTGGATGACACCTGGGAGTGGGATGGATTCACATGGGCCAACAAGTGCACCTGCAATCATCCTTCCGCGCGTTATGGACATGAAATGTTCTATGATCCGTTGCGCAAGAAAGTGGTGCTGTACGGAGGCTACGACGGAAAAACGGAATACAACGACGTCTGGGAGTGGGACGGGGAAGGATGCAAGTGGAACAAGCTCGAAACAGGCGGCGATATCCCCATCGCAAATTACTTCACGGTTGCCTACGATCCAGAGCGGCAATCCATGCTTGCATACTTAAACCAATTGAGTGCCTCCCCCGGGGGCACATGGACGATTAAGGGAGACACTTGGAAAAAGCTGCCGGCTACCAACATACCGGGCAATCGCAGCCGGACGACCATGGTCTATGACCCAAACCACAAGACTTTCGCTCTCTTTGGGGGCGAATTACACGGATTGAACGTCAACGATACGTGGTTGTTCGATGGAAAGAATTGGTCCCAGTTTAAGACAAGGATTCAACCCTCGATTCGGGCGGACATGGTCATGTGGTACGATCAAATCCGCAAACACATCATACTCTACGGCGGACAAAACGGAGATGCGCGCCTGAGCGACATGTGGGAATTCGTCTTTCCGGGAAAGCAATGAAGAGACACCAATAAAACAGGACGGCTACTTTTGAAAGTGGCCGTCCTGTTTTATTTATTTCACCAGGGTCCTTAATACGGTATGCAGGATGCCGCCGTTGCGGTAGTAGTTCACTTCGACCTCGGTGTTCAACAACGCAGTCGCCTTGAACACGGCCTCTTTCCCATCCGCTTTGCGGGCTTTGACCGTGACCTCGCTTTGCGGCTTAATCCGGTCGTTCAGGCCTTCGATATCATACACCTCACTGCCATCCAATCCGAGGGATTCGGCGTTTTTTCCGTCCAGGAATCGCAACGGCAGCACGCCCATGCCCACCAGGTTCGAGCGGTGGATGCGTTCAAAGGATTCGGCAATGACCGCCTTCACGCCCTGAAGCATCGGTCCCTTGGCTGCCCAGTCGCGGCTGGAACCGGTTCCATATTCCTTGCCCGCCAGTACGATGGTCGGCGTGTTCTCACTTTGATATCGCAGAGCGGCATCGAAGATGGACATCATCTCGCCGGAGGGCTGATGCTTTGTCCAATTCCCCTCCCTGGGATTGACCATTAAATTCTTCAAGCGGATGTTCGCGAACGTGCCGCGCGCCATCACCAGGTCGTTGCCTCGGCGCGTGCCATACTGGTTGAAGTCCCTGGGTTGAACCCCGCGCTCCTGCAGGAACCGGCCCGCAGGGGAATCCGGCGCGATGTTGCCGGCCGGAGAAATATGATCCGTGGTGATCGAATCACCAAACAGGCACAGGGCGCGCGCGTTCCTGATCTCGCGCAGGGCCGGCACCTCCAGAGTCAGGGATTGGAAGTAGGGCGGATGATGGATATAGGTGGAGGATTCGTCCCATTCGAAGAGATCGCCTTCCCTGACATTGATCTCCCGCCACATCTCCGAGCCCGAGAAGACATCGGCATACTTCTCCTTGAACATCTCGGCTTTGACGCCGGCGGCGATGGTCGCGTTGATCTCCTGTTGGGACGGCCACAGATCGCGCAGATACACCGGCGCGCCATCTGATCCGAAGCCAAGCGGTTCCTTATTAAGATCGATGTCGACCGTCCCTACCAGGGCGTAGGCAACGACCAGCGGCGGAGAGGCCAGGTAATTCGCCTTCACCAGCGGGTGTACGCGGCCCTCGAAATTGCGATTGCCGGAGATGACCGCTGCCGCCACGAGGTCCGATCCCGTTACCGCTTTTGCAACCTCGCCGGGCAGCGGACCGGAGTTGCCGATGCAGGTCGTGCATCCATAGGCAACGAGGTTGAATCCGAGTTGGGAAAGCGGCTCGATCAGCCCCGCCTGCTTGAGGTATTCAGTTACGACTCGCGAGCCGGGCGCAAGTGAGGTCTTGACATACGGTTTTACGGTTAACCCTTTTTCAACCGCCTTCCTGGCGAGCAGTCCCGCTGCCACCATTACAGACGGATTGCTCGTGTTCGTGCAGGAGGTGATGGCGGCGATCACCACCGCGCCGTGCGTGATCTTCTGAGTGCCGCCGTTCGTCCCGAATGTCGCTTCGCGGGTCAACGCCTCGCCGGAGAGTTCATAGCCGCGGTCCCTGGCCGGCGCGTGGAGCGCCTTACGGAACACTTCCTTCATTTCAGAAAGCGGGACGCGATCCTGCGGACGCTTGGGTCCAGCCAGGGAAGGCACCACAGACCCGAGGTCCAGTTCGAGCGTGTCGGTAAAGTCTGGATCGGGGCTGTTCGCTTCGCGGAACAATCCCTGCGCGCGCAGGTAGGTCTCGGTGAGTTCGAGCACCTCCTGCGGACGGCCGGTCAGCCGCATATAGCGCAGCGTTTCCTCATCCACCGGGAAGTAGCCCACAGTGGCTCCGTATTCCGGAGCCATGTTGCCGATGGTGGCGCGATCCGGCAGCGACATGCCATCCAGGCCGGGACCGAAAAATTCCACGAATTTATCCACCACGCCCTTCCTGCGGAGCATCTGGGTCACGGTCAGGACAAGATCGGTCGCAGTAACCCCTTCCTTCAACCGGCCGTGAAGATTGAAACCGATCACATCCGGCAGCAGCATATCCATGGGCTGGCCGAGCATGACGGCTTCGGCCTCAATCCCTCCCACACCCCATCCCAGGACACCCAGACCGTTGACCATGGTTGTGTGCGAATCCGTTCCCACCAGGGTATCGGGGAAGGCAAGGATTTCGTCATCTTCGACCCGGGTCATCACGACCTGGGCCAGATGTTCGAGGTTGACCTGGTGCACAATCCCCGTCATCGGAGGCACCACCCGGAAGTTGCTGAAGGCTTTCTGCCCCCACTTGAGGAACTCGTACCGTTCGCGATTGCGCTGGAACTCGACCTCACTGTTGCGATGCAGCGCGTCGGCTGTCGCAAAGAAATCCACCTGCACCGAATGATCGATCACAAGATCGACCAGCACGAGCGGGTTGATCTTCTTCGGGTCGCCCCCCAGTCGGGCCACCGCGGTGCGCATCGCAGCCAGGTCCACCACGGCGGGCACGCCGGTGAAATCCTGCATCACGACGCGCGCGGGCAGGAAGGGAATGCCAGGACGCCCGCCCCTCACCCCTTCCCCTCTCCCAGTGGGAGAGGGGTTAGCGGTGAGGGGGCTCCACGCGGCGATGTTTTTCACATCGTCCTGCTTGATCTCCCTGCCATTGCATTGCCGCAGCGCGGCTTCGAGCAAAATGCGGATCGAATAAGGCAGTCTCTCCAATTTTGTCAAACCGGCCTTTTCCAGCGCATCCAGGCGGAAGATGAGGTACTGTTTTCCACCCACCTTCAAGACATCGCGGGACTTAAAAAAATCTTGCATACGCTACTCCTCGGACGAGATTGCCTCACTCCTGCACCCCTTTCCGCCGGAAAGGGAACGGGGAACGAGATTATATACCACACCTTTGCGAAAGACTCACCGTTCGCGCCGTGAACATCGGCGCGCGGCGGGAAAGAAGCGCCTTTGAAATCCTTGATAACCGTGTGGCTTTGTGAATTTTTTCAGCCGCCGTCAGACCGGCCGCAGCGCCGGCAAAAGATGACGGCAGGCATTTGGACGAACACCCCTGTGGAGATACTCCCTCCACGCGACCAATCGAACTACATGTTCATATCCTTCTTCAACGAATCGATCAGCGTTTTCTTCTCCGCCTGCGGCAGGAAGGAGGCCTCGGCGGCGGTCAACACGGACTGTTTCAGCATCCCCATCGGCACGTGCAGCCCCTCACAGATCTGCTTGAACTCATGCGCCAGGGTGATACGCGAGACACTTGGATCGTCCGTGTTGATGGTCACCTTCAAGTCGGCATTCAACATGCGCGGCAGGGGATGATCGGTCAACGCGGGCACCACGCCGGATTGGTAATTGCTGGTCACGCACACTTCGAAGACCGTGCCGCGCTCGCGGGCCATGGCCACAACGGTTTCATCCTCGAGCACGCGCACGCCGTGTCCGATGCGTTCCGCCTCGAAATTCTCCAGCGCATCGCGCACATTGGCGGCCGGCCCCCATTCCCCGGCGTGGATGGTCAACTGCAGGCCCGCCTGCCGCGCCTCGCGGAAGATGTCGTAAAACGGCCGGGTCTCGAAATCGGCTTCGTTCCCGGCCAGGTCCATCCCAACGATCCCCTTCTTGAGGTGGTCGGCGGCCAGCCAGATGACCTGCTCGGCGAGTTCCGGGCTTTCATGCCGGTTGACCGAGGCGATCAACCCCACCTGGATCCCGAATTTTTGCGCGGCCTGCTTTGCGCTGGTGATCACCCAGTCCATCACATCATGCAGGGGGAAGCCCTCCGCGCGGCTCAGCGCCACGGGCGTAAATCGCAGCTCCAGGTAGCGGATATTATCCTTGGCCGCATCCTCCACCGCTTCATGGGTGACGCGATGGATCACGTCGGGGGACTTGTAGAACAAACGCAGGGTCTTGAACTTTTCCAGGAAGTTCGTGAAGGTCAGCGGGTCCTCGTCCTGAACCTGGACCAGACCGCTCAGTTTCAGCATGCCTGCCGGTATGGTCACACCATGCTGGCTGGCGATATCGAGCATGGTGGCGAGCCTTAACGAACCCTCCAGGTGGCGGTGCAATTCCACTTTGGGAAGGGCGATGTATCGGTTCAGCGGGGCGGTATCATCCCGGATCAACTCAGCCTCTAAAGTCCAGAACCCGAACGGTGTGCCGATGCAGGGGTATAAGCGGATGACTGCCGCTCTTACCCATCAAGTAAATTTCGTCCGGGTACTAGTGACGTTTTCTTTTCCTCTTCCTACCGCCGACCTGCACTTGTGTTTCGCCGTCGGATGCGGGGGATTCTGTGGATTCGAGCGGGGTGATCTCCACCCGCCTCGGCCGAGCCGCAAACGCACGGCCGATGACCAGTCCGCGCACATCCTCGAGCAGCTGTGAGAACATTTCTGAGGCGCGGCTTTTGTATTGTACCAGCGGGTCACGCTGGGCGTAAGCCTCGAGTCCGATGGAGACCCGCAATGCTTCGACCTTCGTAAGATATTCCACCCATAACTCACTGATGGCACCCAACAACAACTGGCGGTGGACTTCATTTAATACGTACCTGCCGATGAACTCCGCCAAATTCTCACGCTCGGATTCGTTCAAGGAGGAAGGCGAATCATTGAGCCGCTCCTCGCCGAAGGCGATGCGCGCCGCCGGGCCGAAATCCGCCAGCCGCGCGGCGTTCTGACTCAAGCGCTGGAACTCGCTCCGGCCCCAGGTTTTTCGCAGGGCTTCCTCAGCCACCTCCAGATGATTCAGCACCTGCTCAACCACGTGCTGCGCTTCCATGCCTTCCAATAACTGCGCCGTGTAGAAAACGTACGTGAAACGATTGAATACCTGGCGCACCTGTTTGTGCGTCCGCTGATCGAAGGCGGTGCGTGCACCTTGCGAGAGCGTCAACAACAAACGCAGCCGGTCCGCAGCCTGGTCTTCGCGCTGCAGCAAAAGATCCAGATCGCGCGCGACCTGCTCCTTAAGGCGTGTCTGTTTCTTCTCCAGAGCCCCGCCGGCGGTCTCCATCAAGATGGATGCAAGCGAGTCCCAATCCGCAGGCAGCGGGCTCGGCCATTGGATCTGCTCACCGACACGATTCTGGATCGCGCCGATCACGCGCGTGGCATTGAGCACCGTCAGCTGGCCGGAGACCAGCTTCCCAACCTGCTCCCGCGCCTCCCGCGGATCCTCCGCCAGGACGCGCTGGAGTTCATTATTGAAGCGCAGCGGCAGCCGCACCAGGGCGTTGATTTCCTCTTGAATCTTTTGCGGACGCGGCCGCTCCGAGTCCTCCGCGTCCTGCAATCCCTGAAAGAAGGCATCCAGGGCGTCCGCCCGCTCAGCGATCTGCGCCTCCAGGGTCTCACCACTTTTCTGGATCAGGGACTCGATCGCATGCAGGGCATGATCCTGTTCGGCTTCTACCGCCTCCGAAACCAACTCAAGCGTGGAGGCCCGCACATCCTCACCAATTTGATCCACCAGCAATTTGAAACCGAATGATGGGAACAAGCCTTCGTTCGACTCGAACGGCGGCTGGACCTGATCCAGCCAGGCGATCAATTTCCATGGGCCTTCCTCGTCGGCCAGTCCCATCTCCACCCGTTTGATCACCTCGGATTCGAGCATGTCCGCCACGTCCTCGCTCAAGTCCTCCTTGACGAAGATGCGGTCGCGCTGGCTGTAGATCTGCGAGCGCTGTTTATTGAGCACGTCATCGTATTCCAGCAGGTGTTTGCGGACATCGAAGTTGGCGCCCTCGACGCGCGTCTGCGAACCTTCGATGATGTTGCTGACCAGGCGCACCTCCAGCGGCATGGAATCGTCCACCTTCAACCGCTCCATCATGCTGCTCACCTGCTCGCCCCCGAACAGGCGCATCAGGTCGTCCTGCAGGGAGAGATAGAAACGCGACGAACCGGGATCCCCCTGACGTGCGGAACGGCCGCGCAGCTGGTTGTCGATGCGGCGCGCCTCGTGCCGCTCCGAACCGATGACATGCAAGCCGCCCAGTTCCTTGACGCGCGCCATATCTTCAAAGTACTGAAGAAAAAGTTTCACCTCGG
>VGNF01000075.1 GCA_016866195.1 Chloroflexota bacterium
TTTTGACTCGGGTTCACCGGTCCACAACCCCATGATGAAGATTCCCAGTCCCACGGCCATCACGATCACCGCCCAGCCGTACGCCCAGCTTTCCCAGTGATCGGTCAGGTTTTGGACGAACAGCATCAACCCAATAACCGTGATGATCGAACCGGGGACCGCCAGGCCGCCGGTGGACTTCCCTCCGGCGACCATGCCGACAAAGAACATCAGGCCGACGCCGATCACGATGAACGGCCAGAACGCATCCCAGAAGTCAAAGCCCCTGAAGAGTTGAGCCAGCAGGGCCAGTCCGCCGAATAGAATCAGCAGCGCCCCGCCGACCAGCGAGCCGGTATTACGAGGTGTATTTTCCATGTCAGGTTCCTTTCGTGAGAATTCACTACTTCATACGCAGCAATGCGCCCGGCGTTTCCGGGTTTCTACCTTCAATCATATTGTATCCATATTTCTGGAATGTCAGTTATCGCATTTCCTTGGCGAAAAGCTGTAATTTCTTTGTGGGAAGAAATGGCCTTGGCGGGCGTCCCGTTCCCCCCAATTTACGAGCCCAAACGCAAACGCGCAAAGGCGCGAAGTACCTGCGATCCCTTGCGATCTTACGTCATTGCATTAAATTCAGGAGTATTCAGATCCAAAAGGATCCAACCGCGAGTGTCGCTGCGTGTTTCCACTGCGAGAGGGTGTTCATTTCCATCGACGAATCAATTTTCAGGCCAGGTATTTCAACCCGGACCCGGTGTTGAACAATACCACCTGTTCTTCAGGCAGGATCCACTTCGTTTCAACCAGCTTTTTGAAGGCTGCCAGGGTGGCGGCTCCCTCGGGGGCGGCAAAGATACCCTCCATGCGGCCGAGCTCGCGCTGGGCTTCCAGGAGCTCCTCGTCGGTCACAGCCACAGCCGTCCCATGACTTTCATGCAAGTCGCGCAGGATCAGCGCGTCGGCAAAACTCTTCGGCACGCGCAGGCCGGAGGCGATGGTGCTGGCATTGGTCCAGAAATCGCAAAAAGCCGCGCCGGAGTCAAAGGCCTTGACGACCGGCGCGCAGCCCGCCGCCTGCACCGAGACCATACGCGGGCGCTTGCCGTTCTTCATCCAGCCCAATTGATCGAGCTCGGCGAAGGCTTTCCACATGCCCACCAGGCCGGTACCGCCGCCGGTGGGATAGATGATGACATCCGGCAGGGACCAATCGAAAGCCTCCGCCAGTTCGTATCCCATGATCTTCTTGCCCTCCATGCGGTACGGTTCCTTGAACGTGGAGAGATCGAACCAGCCTTCTTCGCGCGCCTTGACGCCGGCCATGCCGGCCGCGTCGCTGATCAGGCCTTCCACCAGCACCACCTGCGCGCCGGCGATGCGGCTCTCCTCCATGTTCGCCAGGGGCGTATCCTTGGGCATGTAGATCAACGCCTGCATGTCGGCGCGCGCCGCGTAGGCCGCCATAGCTCCGCCGGCGTTGCCGGCGGTCGGAATGATCACTTTTTGAATCCCCAGTTCCCGGGCTTTGGAGACTGCCGCCGAAAGACCGCGCGCCTTGAACGAACCGGTCGGATTGCTGCTTTCATCCTTGACGAATAATTGCTTGAAATTGAATGACCCCCCCAGGCGCGGCAAGTTTAGCAAAGGAGTATCCCCCTCGCCGAGCGAGACCATGAATCGGGGATCGAGCACCGGCAGCACTTCGTGCCAGCGCCACATCCCCTTAACTCGACTGTGGATTACGTCCCGATCCACATGTTGGCGGGCTGCCTCGAGATCATAGTTGACCAGCAGCGGCGCCTGGCAGTCCGGGCAGTATGTGTGAACCTCATGGATGGAATAGCGCTTTCCGCAATCGGAACACTGCAGGTCTGAAGCATAGGAACATTTCCAGACAGCCGTCCTGGAATCCGACGTCATGGGCTGCATTGTACTCTGTCCTGTGTATGGTCGGCTGTCAGGGGGAGGGGACGAATGCTTCGACGCGCGCCCACAGCTCGCGGATGTTTATCGGCTTCGACATGTACACGTCGCAGCCGGCCTCCAGGGCACGCTCGGCATCTCCTTTGAGCGCATTGGCGGTGATGGCGATGATGGGTACGTATGCCAGTGTGGATTTGTGGCTGTTCCGCAGGCGGCGGGCTACTTCGTATCCGTCAATGTCGGGCAGGTTGATATCCAGCAGAACCAGGTCCACCTCCTCGTTTTCGGCGACGACCACGCCGCTCAGCCCATCCTCGGCCTCGAGCAGGTTATAGCCGCGTGCAGACAGTGCGCGCTTGACCAGCATCATGTTATCCGGGTTATCTTCGATGTACAGGACGTTGTTTCTCATGATATCGATTCTCCTTTAAGCGCCGTCGTTAACTTCGGTCTTCTCTTCGATGACGTGGATGACCTGGTCCACGAACGACCGGGTGGGCAGCGAGCCCTTTTGGTATACGGCCTGGATATGCCCGTTCAGGCGTTTTCTTTCCTCGGGGGTGATGTCCTTGGCGCTGACGACCACAACCGGAATATCCCGGGTGCGCGGGTGAAGTTTGAGGTTTTCCACGAATCCGAATCCATCGATGCCGGGCATCATCAGGTCGGAGATGATCAGGTCCGGCGTTTTCTGCCGCGCCAGCGACAATCCCTCCCATCCATCGCGAGCCTGGTAGATGCGGTAGGACTTCTTCGATTCCAGCAGGCGGCTGATGAGCAGGGCATCATCGGCGTTGTCGTCCACGATCAGGACGGACGTGGTTCTTTCGTCCAGGTTCTCGAGCGCGGCTTGCAGACCTTCGCGCGGGGCGGGGGATTGATCCTGGCTCAAATGCACATCCACGGCAAATTGATCGCCAAGCACGTGTTTTTCCACCGGGAAGGTATGCCCGGTGCAATTGACCACCACGGTTTCACCTGTGCCGATCACGCCCTGCCGGGTCAGTTTCTCAAGGCCGGCAAAAGCCACCGCAGCGGCGGGCTCCACGGCCATCCCTTCGCTTTTGGCGAGGGAGCGCATGGAGGCAAATGCCTCGGCATCCGTGACGGACTCCATCGTGCCGCCATGGGTTTTCACTAATTTCCATAGATACGTATAGGATTTACCCGGGTCTCCTGTCGAGAGGATGATGATGCGCGAATCCGGGATGACCGCTTCAGCCGTGTCGCGACCAGCCTTGAAAGCCTTCACCATCGGCGCGCAGCCCTCGGCCTGGATCACCGCCAGTTTTGGGATTCTGTTGATCAATCCCATCGAGCGCAGTTCCTTGAAACCCTGGTACACACCCAGCGGCCCCAAACCGCCGCTTACGGATTGAATGTACCAATCCGGGGCATGCCAACCGAGCTGTTCCACGATCTCATAGGCGATGGTCTTCATCGATTCGCGGGCCGGGATCGAGCTTGCGCCGCGATCCAGGTACAGGCCGCGTCTTTCGGCAAATTGGGAGGCGATCTGTTTGGTCTGGTCATAATTGCCGCTGACGCGGATCACCTCGGCGCCAAAGAGCGCGGCTTCGCGAAGTTTCTCCTGCGGCACCAGGCTGGTCATGAACACCCACAGTTTGATACCGGCCCGGGCGCAGGCGGCGGCATAGGCCACCGCGGCGTTGCCGGTGGAGGCAATCACGGCCTCACGCACGCCTCCTTCGAGGAAGGCGGCCACCGCAACCGCGGCCTGCCGGTCTTTAAAAGAGGAGGTCGGTCCGTAGCGCTCGTCCTTGATGTGGACATGCGCGTGCCCGAGTTCCGCCGCGAAACGCTGTGACAGCCAGAGCGGAGTCCCGCCGGCCGGGTAGAGATCCAGCGACGAGGGATTCTTGAGAGGCAAAATATCCTGATAGCGCCACAGGTTCAGGGGGCGGTTCGGCAGGCCGCGCAGCATTTCGCGCTTGAAGGCTTCGAAGTCGTACTGCGCCTCGAGCCAGTGTGAATTGCACGTCTTGCATACGGCCGGGACGAACGGTTCGTAAGGCTGCCGTTCGCCGCACTGGACGCAGGCAAGGGAAATCGGGATTGCCATTCTAGCGGGTCACCTTCTCCGCCGATTCGGTGAGGTGCGCTTCGATCGGCAGTTCCACAAAGAAGGTGGAACCCTCATTTGCCACGCCGGAGCTCTCCGCCCACAACCGCCCACCGTGCATTTCGATCAGCTTGCGGCTGATGGGCAGGCCAAGGCCGGTGCCGCCGGTCTTGCGGGTGCTGGATGTATCCACCTGCGCAAATTCGGTAAACACCTCTTCGAGTTTATCTGCGGGGATACCCATGCCGGTATCCTTCACGGCGATCAGAACATGTCCATCGTTGTGGACGGCACTGAGGGAGATCTTTCCCTTCTCGGTGAATTTGATTGAGTTGTTGACGAGATTGATCATCACCTGGCGCAGGCGGGTACGGTCGGCCGTGATCTCCACCTCACGGTCGGAATCGGGCTCGATAAACAGCGAGAGATTCTTTTCACTTGCAAGAGGGGAGGTGATGCTGGTGACTTCGTCGAGGATCTCGTGCACGCGGAACTTTTCCGGGTTCAGGTTCATGCGTCCGGCCTCGATCTTTGCCATATCCAGCACGTCATTGATCAGGTGCAGCAGGTGCTGGCCATTTTTCTGGATCAGACCGAGGTCGTTCTGCATGGTCTTCGTCAGCGGCCCGTCCAGCTCCTCCAGGATCACATCCGCAAAACCAAGGATGGAGTTGAGTGGTGTGCGCAGCTCGTGCGACATGTTGGCCAGGAAGGAGGATTTCAGGCGGTCGAGTTCGCGCAGGCGGTTGACCGCGGTTTCCAATTCGGCGGCGCGGCGCGCGTTTTGCTCCGAGAGGCGCAGGTTTTCGATGTGTGAGCTCAGCTGGCTGGCGACTGCCTCCACAATATTTCTGGTTTCGTCAGCGGACATCGCCTGGTCTACAACCAGTTGACCGATGGCTTCGTCGCGGACCGAGAGGGGAACCGCAACAGCCTGGTCTGTCGCCTGATGCCCGTTTTCCTCCAGGGGGGTCACTTTCTCAAGGTCATAAGCAAACCCAAGGGATTCCTTGCCGAGTGTGCTGGAATATTCCTTCCAGCCTTCCTGCGTAAGCCGCCGGGTGATCGATTCCGCCTCGGCGCGGTATCGCTCGGCGATGTCGAGCAGGCGCAGGTTCTCGACCTGGCGGGCGACCTGCTGGGCGACGGTCTGTACCATTTCCCTGGCGCTTTCGCTCCATTTTCCGGGTTCCAGTTCCACAGTAAACGAACCGACGGTTTCACCGGTGATCTCGATCGGGGCGGAGACGGCATTTGCTCCGGATATGGCGGAAGCATCCGATTCCTCCCAGGGGATGATCTGGTTCTGGTCGAAGGCAAACGCCGTTCGCTCCGGTTTATGGATGGCGTTCATGTAATCCATCCAGCCGGAGCGGGTGAGGAATTTCGCCTGCGATTCAATCTCCGCCCGCGCCTGGGCCGTCTCTGCGAATAACTGAGCATTTTGAATGGCGATGGCCATTTGGCCGGCAAGGGCTTCAAAAGCCGGCAGGTTGGATTCGTTCAACGTACCGCCGCGATTGCTCTGCATATCCAGCACACCGATGACCTCGCCGCCTGCGATCAAGGGCACGGCCATCTCGGAGCGTGTATCAGGCAGCAAGGGATTGGGCTTGAAGTTTGGATCGTGAAGTGTGTCTTCCACGATGATGGGTTTCTTTCGGAGCACGGCACGGCCGTTCAAGGAATGTGCATCGATTGTTAAACTATGACCGCGGTTCAACAGTTCCGCCCCGACCTGGCCGGTGCCGGCCCGCAGGATCAGTTTAAGTTTCTTGAGGTCGGTCAGATACACCTGGGTGTAATATAAATTGAAACGAGCGCGGATCGTTTCGGCTGACGAGGAAAGCATTTCATTGATATCCGCCACCTTTTCAGTGACCGCGCGTCCCACCTCGGAAGCCAGTTCAAGGTCGTGCGTGCGGTCAGCCACGCGTTGTTCCAACGAACCGACCAATCCCTGCAATTGGGTGGTCATCAGGTTGAAGTCCTTGGCGAGGTCGCCGACTTCATCGGAAGTCTCGATTTTGGCGCGTGTGCTCAAATCGCCTTCGGTAATCTTTTTGGCAACGATCGACAAATTGACAATCGGAACCATGAACAGGTTCCCGAGGAAGAGACCAATCACGGTCACGAGGACCAACACGACAAAGTTCGTTCCAAGAATCAGGTAGAGCACGTCCCTTTCCCGATCAAGGACTGTGTCGGCGGCAATATCAATACCAAGTATGCCTTCTCGTTCACCCCGCGAGTTATAAAAAGGTGCATAAGCTGAAAGCCAGGTACCCCATTTGTCTGTAGAAAATTCTTCTTCAGCAACCGCGTGATCAAGCGTTGGAAAACTTGCAACCATCAGCGGAGTGGGCTCTTCGTAGTATTCAGCTACGGCTGCCAGATCATCATCACCGGGTTGACCGGCATCAACAAAGAAATGTATCTGGCCCTGTTCATTCATTCGCATTGTATATAAATAAGCTACTTCAGGTTCGGTAGCAACGATTGCTTTATTAATAGCTTGCATTTTTTTATAAGCATCGGTTTCTTCATCGCCCGGGTTCTGGATGCTGGCATGCAGATCACCATCTTGTTGCAGCGCAGCGATGTTGACCATGTTAACCGAGCGCTGGCGGAAATTCTCGCGCACCTGGCTGCGGAAACTGAAGTAAGTGACTGCTCCCGCGATAATCAACGAGAGCACGGCGACTATCGTGAACGATGTAATAAACTTGATCCGGATATTGCCGCTCCATGCCTGGCGGATCAACATAGCCACCAAGGTCAAACCACTTACCGCAATGAAATAGGGGCCGGATGCTGAAAGGGGTGGTGAGCCTACCCGAAACGCAGGTTGCCAGATTTCAATGCCAGCTATCAATAAACTAGATACGACCGTGGCAAGCATTGCCAATCGCCTGAAAGATCCAGGCAACACCCAAACAATTAAAATCGAGGCAAAGATGATCAGAAAGGAAACCGTCACGGGAAAGACGTTTTGAAGCACCAGGGTGACCGCAACCGGCGGCACAAGCACTATCCCGAAGACCACCCACAAGCCAGCAACCAAACGGTCACGACGGATCAGGAGATATCCTGCAACCCCAGCGACCAGCATCAGGATTGTCACGGGTAGAAGCACCTTGTCTGAAAAATCAAGTCTGCCTTGCTGTCGGTAAAAGATGTTGTAGCACCAAAACAACAGGAGCGCGAAACCGAGAACAGCAAAGATGCCCGCTGCCCACAAGGCCAGCTGTCGCTGCAGGCCAGCAGATGCCTCTTCCATGTCGTCCCTGCCGGCATCGTCCTCCTTCGGAGGACGCGCCTGACGGAGTTCTGCCGTTGTCTTCCTCGCAGGTTCCATCGCGGGCGCGTTTTGAGCAGGTTCCAATTCCACAAGCTTCGCTTCCAGCTCGTTGACCTGCGCCTTCAACCTCTCCACCTCGGCGCCCTCGGGCGCGCGGATCGGATCCGGTCCGACCGGTCTCGCCTCGGATAAAAGGGCTTCAAGCCGTTTGTATTTGGGATTGGTTTGTGACATGGATTTTTAACTCCTCGGCCAGCTGCCGATACTGCTGTGCGCCGCGACTTGACGGGGCATGGACTGTGACCGGCTGCCCGGCCAGTTGAGATTCACGCAGCTTCGTATCAAAGCCAATAATGGTCTGTAATAATCCGTCCTTGAAATATTCCCGCATGCGTTCGAGCATGCGCGTGTGGAAGGTGCCTCGACCGTCGAACATGGTCACCAACAGGCGGTACATCAACGATGGATTGGTTCGGTCGCGGATCAACCTCACGAGTTCGAACATGTCGGCCAGAGCCTGGATGGAAAAGTATTCGCATTGGGTCGGGATGATCAACAGGTCGGCCGCGGTCAGGGCGTTCAAGGTGAGCGAGCCGACCGAGGGCGGACAGTCCAAAAGCACCAATTCGTAATCGTGCACAGCCGGTTCCGCCAGGACTTTGCGCAGGAGATATTCGAACTCCGGCAACTGGTACAACTGGCGGCCGATGGTAAGCATCGACGCGCTCGAGGGGACGATATCCAACCCGGGCACGCTCGATTCCATGCGCACTGCCGCCAAATCCGCCTCACCCAGCAGGGCCTCGGCGATGGAATGCTCCATCTCGTTCGAATCCAGGCCGACGCTGGAGGTCAGGTTGGCTTGCGGGTCCAGGTCGATCATCAAGGTTTCGGAATGTAGTTCCACGAAGCTGGCACCCAGCCCGAGCGTCGTGGTGGTCTTGGCCACCCCACCTTTTTGATGACAGATTGCAATGACATAAGGCATCAGGTTACCTCTTTGGTTCGGCTCCATTGCCTCCGCCGATCGAGGCGGGAGTCTCTTGAACAAGAGCCGGCTTCAGGCTTGCGGCTACGCGTTCCGCACCGAGCGCCAATCCCACTTCGCGGATGGGGGTTTGCAGTACATCCTCGACGGTGGTGGCGCGCTGGATCTTCTGACCGATGGTATTGATCAGGGTCTCGAACTCAGCCTGAGAACGGGATCTTTCGAATGAATGAGCGTTCTGAATGGCGATGGCAACCTGGTTGGCGATCGAACTTAGCAGGTCCACATCCTCCTGTTTCAAGCCATCCGTGATGTTATGCTGCACATCCAATACACCCAGCACCTGGTCACCAATGGAAATTGGCACAGCGATCTCGGATTTGGTATCAGGCAGTAATGGATTGGGAAGCCAGTCAGGATTTTTGGATGTATCTGGCACGAGCACCGGGGTATTCGTATCAGCGGCGCGACCTACGAGACCTCTGCCTTTGGAGACTTTATGACCCATTCGCATTGTCTGCCACGAATCTCCAGTACCACCGGCCATCACCAGGTCTTTGCTGATCTCGTCGATCAAATAAATGTGGGCGTGGTAGTAGGTGAAGGCGTTCTTCACCTGCTCCACCACCTCCTTCACCAGCTGCTTCTGGTCGAGGATGGTGGAGAGACGTCTGCTGACTTCAGCCGAGGCGGCCAATGCCTTGGTGCGGTCCGCCACACGTTGTTCGAGCGTAGCACGAATGAGTTGGAGATCCGAGTTGGCAGTCGTCAAAATAGCCATGCGCTGACGTTCGACCGAATTTCGATAGATTGTTGTGATGATCAGCAAGATACCGATGGTCAGCAGAATTCCGCCATCCGCGAGAGCCGTTTTGTACATCGGATTGATCACCGGTAATAAAATGACAAATATGAATGACATTCCTGTCAGCACGGCGAGTTGCCATACCGGAGCAAGGATGCTCCCAAGAACAAGACCTATGGGTAGAATCGCAAAAAGGGAACTGCTTGTGCCGGTAGTGTTGTCTGCCGCCAGGATAAATCCTGTGATGACAAAACTGAACACAAGAATAGATGAGCCCACTTGATAATGACGGCTTCGAATTAGGAAATATGTGCCGATTGCGAAGATCGTGATAATAAATAGGGAAATCGACTGAGGGCGGAAAAGACTATTAATACGGATTGATGCAAACAATCCCATCAACGTCAGGGAACCAAGACCCAGTGAGATTGCTGCAGCAAGCTGTGCCTGCTGTCGGGCACCTGTTTCCTTGACATCCGCGTGGGCGTCCGTCAACCTGCCCCAAAACCGGGAAAGGTAGGATAAATTCCCAGCGATGGTTTCTTTGGGAGTCTCTGGGATGGTCGGTGCTAGTTGATTTTGCTTCATCGCATGCTCGCTTGTCTTATTATTCTGCGATCGAGAGAAATCATCCCTCGATGGATTGCCCATTCAGGTCGGCCTTGACTTTCCAGACTCAATTGTGTCCTCATTTGGATTCAGCCTTTGCATCTTGTGGAGTCAAACGCACGCTTGCCTGTTGACCCAGCGCACGGCCCAATTCGCGCGCCGCCACCTGGAGCGCCGCTTCCACCGTGGTGGCGCTTTGGATCTTTTGGTTGATGGAACCGATCAAAGCCTCGCGCTCGGCTCTTTTCTGTATCTCAAGATAGGAATGGGCATTCCGCAAGGCAATCGCAACCTGGTTGGCAAGGGACTGTAACAGGTCAACATCTTCCTGCTTCAAGCCATCCGTGATGTTGTGCTGCACATCCAATACACCCAGCACCTGGTCACCAATGGAAATTGGCACAGCGATCTCAGATTTGGTATCAGGCAGAAATGGATTGGGAAGCCAGGCAGGATTTTTGGATGTATCTGGCACGAGCACTGGGGTATTCGTATCAGCGGCGCGACCTACCAGGCCTCTGCCCTTAACCAGTTTGTGGCCGCGTGCCAGCATAGTCGCGCCGGCTTCCCCGGTTCCACCCGCCATGATCAGGTCCCCGGTGGTTTCATCCACAATGTATATGTGGGCATGGTAATAGTTGAAAGCGGACTGCACCTGTTCCACCACCTCCTTCACCAGCTGCTTCTGGTCCAGGATGGTGGAGAGGTGGCGGCTGACTTCGGTGGAAGTTGCCAGCGCTTTGGTGCGGTCTGCCACGCGTCTTTCCAGGTTTTCCAGAATATCAGCCAACTGACCAGCCATCTGATTAAATGACTCGCCCAGCGTGACTAACTCGTCACCGCCTCTAACTTGCACTGTTTGTGTCAGATCACCCTGCCCCAACTTTTGGGCTGCCTGGCTGAGTTCGTTTAACGGGCCAATGATGCGCCGCGCCAGCACGATCGCGGTCAAAGACCCCAGCGCCAGCGCTAAAGCTGAAATCAGCAACAGGGCCAGCCTGCTCTGATCACTTACAATTTGCAGTTGATTACTCGAACGAGTAAAGCCGGCATCACCCTCCTGGAGGATGTGGCTTGTGACCTGGTTGATCTCCACTGTCACTTCCCGGAAAACGGTGGAGTTGATATCGATATTTCCTTCCAGTGTTGCTAACTCGGTCAAATTAACTTGATATATACCGATCAACTTGAGTAATTCTGAGACCGGTACCTGTCCGATTTCTTCCTGTGGATCAAACACTGAGGCAGGGCCGGGTTCCGCTTCTTGCGGCAGGCTGGACTGGGAGCTATTTTGTACCAGATCGGTAAAATCCAGTATCGACAATCGAAGGTTGTCATAATATTGTTGCTGTCCGGTATTCAAATATGCCTGTTCGTCAGCCCGAATTTGTAAAATCAATTCAAGGAACTTGGGATCTGGCAGGGAGGTTGCGGTGACTTCCAGCTGGTTGAGCCTTGTGTACATCGTGTTCTCTTGTCCATCTGGTTGGGCGCGCTGTTCGATAGCGGCGACAACAGCCTGAAAAGCAGAGTCGTAGGTGTCGAGCAAAGGAGCCAAGCGGGTGGTATCCTCCAGAATCGCCAGTAATTCCGCATCGTTTGAATTTTGAACTAATTTTTCAATTTCATTTAGCTTAACGCGGGCTTGCTTCAGGTGGAATATATTCGCAGAGGCATACTTGGTCTGAGCAGCTTCAAACCCCAGGTCGCGCCAGGAGGCCAGGAAGTTTGATTCGGCCTGGCGGGCTTGCAGGAATTCGGTTTCGATTTCCAGGCTCAACCTGCGGATTCGGTTGGCTTCTTCCAGTGTGGTTTGAACATTGGTGCGCAGGCGCTCCAAACTTTGATAACCAATCACCGCGATCACCGAACCCAAAAACAGCATCAACCCAAACCCCAACGCGAGTTGCGATCGAATGGAGCCGAATATTCGACGGGGCTTTGTTGGTTTTTGAGGTGATGTCATAATTCAATCCTTTCAATATGACTGGCTTTAAGGTAACAGAGGCTCATGCTGTAGAATAATTTGTCGAAATTATTGACCGCGGTTCGCCATCACATCGTTCCAGGCGTCCTCGTAGAGCTGGCCTGCAGCCCCAACATCCGCGAAGAAGAACATCCGGGAACGGACTTCTTCAGATGGGTACAAGCCTGGATGATTGCGATCCTCTTCGTTCAAGAAAGGCAGCGCCGCCTGATTAGGTGTGGCGTAGCGGAGGTAATTTGACAAGGCAGCTCCCACTTCCGGTTCCAGGAGGTAGTTCATGAACTTTTCAGCATTTTCCTTGTGAGGTGCTGTGGCGAGCAGGCACAGACTATCGGACCAGATCATTGTGCCCTCCTGCGGGATCACATAGCGGATATCCGGGTTTTCAGCCATAATCTGAAAAATGTCACCACTGTATTCCAACGCGATATCAACCTCGCCGGAAGCCAACAGGTCCTGCCCGGTATCCGGGGCATAGGTGGCAATAAAATCAGCGTGAGACTTCAGAAATTCGGCCGCTGCGTTGATTTCGATTGGGTTGGTTGTATTGGGGCTGTATCCCAAATACAGCAATATGGCTGCAAAAGACTCCCGGGGTTCTTCAAGGAATGAAACTCGGCCTGCAAAGGCCGGGTCAAAAACATCACTCCAACCCTTGAGTTCCCTGCCGGTTGCTTTGATGTTGTATCCGATCCCGGTGGTTCCCCATTGATACGGAATGCAGTAACGATTGCCGGGATCATAAACAGGATTGAGGAAGGCAGGGTCGATATTATCGAAATTGGGGATATTTGCCTTATCCAGCGATCCGAATTTGGATTCACTCCGTAAAATCGCGACAGCATAATCTGAAGGTACAACGAGATCGTACTCAACAGGTCCTGCCAAAAGAACATCTATCAACTCTTCGTTGCTGAGATAGGTTGAGTAATTGATCGTTATACCGTACTCTTCTTCAAAGTCGGTCAACAGGGTCTCGTCCATATAATCATCCCAATTGTAGATATTGAGCACGTTTTCTTCTGCAACTGGGGCTGCTTCCGTTGCTGGTTGCGGGGTGGGTGTAGCCCTGGGGACGCATGCCGAAACCAGCACCACAAGGGCCAACAACAAAGATCGAACTAATCTAGAGGATTTCTTCATGGCTATTACTCCTTTTCCATCATTTAAGCTTACTTGTTTTGTCATATTAAACGCTTCCGGGTTAATTGCAAAATATTTGATTGGTTTATTTGTCATTTTCAACTCGCTTATTTATCCTGGTAATATCAACCAGGAAGAACCAAATTTCATGATTGAATATCAAACGTCCACTGCGCTTAACCGCTCAGTTTGCATCAAAGGCAGGGTGAAGGAGAAACACGAACCTTTACCCGGTTCGCTTTCAACACGAATTTGTCCGCTGTGCCTATCAACGCCACCCCAACCGCCCGCTTGAAGGACAGTCAGGATCGGATAAATATCCGCAAGCACGCTAATACAAAGAAGGAAAAGCGCAACACCAAAATCGGGTCGCTCTTGTACATTCTGAGTAGCCTGTAGTGTATGAATGGGTATGTCCATATTTTCTCATCCGATCATCCAGATTTCACCTCAAGATTGGGTTGGAATCCCATCACCTTGTAATTCCCCGACCAACCGAGCGTTTTCCATTGCACGAGCCATTTGATTGGCAACCGCCTGCATCAGGGTGCTGTGTTCCGGCTTGAAGTAGCCGGGTTGTTCATGGGTTAGAAGGATGGCACACAGGAATTTTCCTCGGTGGTTGGTTACTGATACGGAAACCATGCCGTGTATCTTTGGGTCCCATTCCGCAAGCCAGTGCCGCGTGGCATGCACGTCCTCCAGAATGACCGGTCCACCCGCATGGTTCAGTTGGGCGACCAGTTCCCTCATTTGTGCGGGGTCCATTTCGTGTCGGAGGCTGGAGTGGGATATCAGCATGGGCTTGCGCGGGTCTACGATATAGCCGGTGGTCGCACCCATGCCGGCCACGAGCGCCCCCAATATCTCTTCGAGCTGCGCTTCCAGGGGGCGGTTGGAGGAGGCGATGTTCACGATCTCCAG
>VGNF01000076.1 GCA_016866195.1 Chloroflexota bacterium
CCCCATTGCAGTGTCGTATGCGGGGGGCTTGCTGTACGACCTGCGCGGCTGGCTTGCCAAAATCGGCGGGGTGGTGGTGGTGATCTTCGGGTTGCACATGATCGGTGTAATTCATATTCCCCTTTTGGCGTACGATACGCGTGTCACTCAAGCTCCGGATCGGAAATGGGGCTATCTGTCCTCAGCCTTGATGGGGGTTTTCTTCTCCGCAGGATGGTCTCCCTGTGTGGGACCGGTGCTCGGAGCGATCCTTACCCTTGCCATCAACGGCGGGTCGATCTCGCAGGGGGCGGCGCTGCTTTCCTCCTATTCCGCGGGTTTGGCGATCCCGTTCCTGGTCGCCGCGCTCGGCATCGGGTGGGTGACGGCCATTCTGCAGAAATACAACAAGGTCATGCGATACGTGGAAATGACCATGGGAGTGGTGCTGGTCATCGTGGGTATCATGCTCTTTGCCGACGTCTTCGAGATCATTGCCCAGCGCGGCCAGTTCTTCTGGGTCGATTTCGGATTATGATTCGCGCTCGTCGGGAATCTGTTGGGCTATTCGTGAATCCTGGCTGGATTTATCTTTAACGGAAGGTGATATCCGAGATGCTTAACGTAACCCTGTTTACCCGTAAGGACTGCTCTCCTTGCAAAGAAGTAAAACAGGAATTAGATCGGCTGCAGGAGAAGTATCCCCACCGCCTGGTGGAGGTGGATATCGATTCCGACGATGTGCTTCGTGCAAAGTACGGAACCCAGGTTCCCGTGCTCGAGGCCGGGCCGTACACGCTGAAGGCTCCGATCACTTCCCAATCCCTGCAGATGACCTTGGGCGCCGCGATCGACCGGAAAACGCAGTTGGAGCAGGTGGGAGACAAGGAATATCAAACGCGACTCGCCAAAGGCCAGCGCGTCTCCTTCGGTGATCGTTTTTCGTTTTGGATCGCGAAGAAATATCTGTTGTACTTGAACTTGTTCATATTGTTCTATGGAGGGCTGCCCTTCCTGGCGCCTGTTTTCTTGAATGCCGGGATGGAATTCCCAGCGAAAGCGATCTATCGCATTTACAAACCGCTGTGCCATCAATTTGGATTTCGATCATTTTTTCTCTTCGGGGAACAAACCTTTTATCCACTGGAGGAAGCCGGATTGACCGGCCTGAAGACCTTTGAGCAGGTCAGCGGCATCCCGGACGTGGATAATCCATTCAGCTCAACCCGCTTGGCGGCCAGGCAATACGTCGGTGACGAGAGCGTCGGATTCAAGGTGGCTTTGTGCGAGCGCGATGTCGCGATCTACGCCTCGATCCTGACTTTTGGACTGCTGTTCGTTGCGAGCGGCCGACGGATCAAACCACTGCACTGGATGATCTGGCTGGCCATCGGCCTGACCCCGATCAGTTTGGACGGATTCTCGCAGCTGTTCAGTCAGTTCAATTGGGATTGGCTGGCTTCCATCGTACCGTATCGCGAGAGCACGCCGTTCCTGCGGATATTGACCGGTGCTCTGTTCGGTTTTACCACGGCCTAGTTTGCCTACCCGGGCATCGAGGAATCCATGAACGAAACCCGCCAGTATTACATCAAGAAATTCGCCGTTCATCAGGCATCCTCGTAATGTCCTTTCATGAATCTCACGGAGTACGATACTTTACATTCGAAAAATTTCCGGGCTCGATTCGTCAGGCCGTATTTACGCGCCGTGGAGGGGTAAGCCCGGCTCCCTGGGAATCGTTGAATATGGGAGGGACGGTGGGGGATGATCCGTCGCGTGTGACCGAGAACCGCTATCGGGCCTTTCGAACGATGGATTTGGATCCCGCATCCATGCACGATGTCTGGCTGGTGCACGGTACGGGCGTGATTTTTGCCGACTCCCCGCGCCGGGGCGAAAAACCGCACCAGGCGGATATCCAGTTTACGGATAATCCAGGGGTTACGCTGTTCATGCGGTTTGCCGATTGCGTTCCTTTGCTCTTTCATGACCCGAAAAAAAGAGTTGTCGGAATTGCCCACGCAGGCTGGTTGGGAACCCTGCGCGGCGCGTCTGCGGCCGCAATCCAGGCCATGCAGGAGAAATATGGAAGTCATCCGGAAGATATTCGCGTGGGAGTGGGACCATCGATCGGGCCTGATCATTATCAGGTGGGAGCGGAGGTGGTTTCACAGTTCCGGGGGAAATTTGGGACTGACTGTGACCGGTTCATGAAGACCCGAGATGGTTCCGCATACCTCGACCTGTGGTCCGCCAACGAGTTTCAATTACGACAATGCGGAGTGGGGCAGATCGAGCAATCCGGGATATGCACCGTCTGTCATCCGCACGACTGGTTTTCCCATCGCGCGGAGAAGGGAAAGACCGGTCGATTCGGCGCGTTGATCTCCTTGCAAGTCTGAAAACCGGAAGGCCCTGGGGCGGTATTATAGAGAGCTGAGTTAATATCTGACCTGTAGGTGGGATTCCCTACCGTGTACCAGCCAATTCCCGTTTAGAGATTTGTGCAAGAAGCAGTAAAATAGGGACATGAGCGGCCTGGTTGAATCGATACGCGGGAGGTATAACTCAACCCAGGAAAGGATCGCCTCCGCGGCCATTCGGGCTGGCCGCGATCCCAATTCGGTCAAGTTGGTGGTGGTGACAAAATCCCAGCCCCTGGAAATTGTACAGGCATCCATCGAAGCAGGTGTTCGAATCCTCGGGGAGAATTATGCGGAGGAAGGTGCAGCGAAGATCCAGGCTGTAGGAAATCGTTCTGCGGTAGAATGGCACATGATCGGCCACGTGCAAAGCCGCAAGGCTCAAACTGTGGTCAGGAATTTTGATTTCATGCATTCCCTGGATGGGCTGAAACTGGCCGGACGGCTGGACCGTTTCTCGGCGGAAGAGGGGCGCATTCTGCCGGTGCTTCTGGAATTCAATGTGGGGGGGGAGGGGAGCAAATCCGGTTGGCCGGCGTGGGATGAAACCCGCTGGTCGTCTCTCCTAGAAGATGTCGCCGCGATAACCCAGCTCCGGAACCTGAATGTGCGAGGTCTAATGAGCATGCCGCCGATCGGCAACATTGCAGAGGAGTCGCGGCCCTACTTCCAGAAGATGGTGGGATTGCAGCAGGTCCTCTGCAGCCAGTTCCCACAGGTGGATTTTCTTCAACTCTCGATGGGCACCAGTCTGGATTATGAAATAGCGGTCGAGGAAGGTGCTACGCTGGTGCGAATCGGCACTGCCATAGTCGGGCCGCGTACCCCTCAATCGGAGGCTGAATGAGTATTCTTCTGGTCGCGCAAGTGATTCACACCCTCGCCACGATCTTCATCTGGATCGTGATCGCCTCCTCCCTGCTTTCCTTCTTTGTATCCCCCTATCATCCCGTGCGTCAAACCCTGGATCGCATCATCGCGCCGTTTCTCGATCCCATTCGGAGACGGATACCCTTGATGGGTACGGTGGATATTAGCCCGATGATCCTCATCCTGCTCATCTGGCTGGCCGAACAAGTGTTGATCATCCTGCTGGATACCCTGATTTGAGGTGACCCATGCCCAGAAAATTCATCCTTCACGACGGCAAACGCGGTTCGGCGCTGGCTTTGCGCATTACCCCGAGAGCCAGCCGAAATAAGATCGTAGGCGTATTGAACGACGGCACGATCAAGGTGCATATCGCCGCCGCGCCGGTGGAGGAGGCTGCCAACCAGGAGTTGGTGGAATTTCTGGCGGATGTCTTGGGAGTACCCAAATCGCGTGTGGAGATCGTGGCAGGAGCCACGGGGCGCGACAAACTGATTTCCGTGCTCGATATGGATGTGGAGACTGCACACCAGAGGATTCTGGCACATTTGGATTGACTGTTGTTGATCGTCAGTCATACCTGATCATGAATGGCCGGACCGCATCAGGGAGGAATTTCGCGGCTCAAATTCCGCCAACTGCGTAGAGTCGCTTATAGATCACGTAAATTTCGAAGATGTTGCGGATGTAATCGCGCGTTTCCTGGAATCGGACGCTTTCGAGGTAGAGATCCGGATCGTCCCCTGCAAGTTCCTTCCAGGCGGCGGCATTTCCGGGACCGCCGTTGTAGGCAGCCAGGGCGGCATACAGATCCCCATCCTGTATGTTGCGGTTGTCGGCCAGATATCGCGATCCGTAGGCAATGCTGACGTGCGGCCGGTACAGATCGTCCTCCGTGTAGGCGATCGGCCAGCCAAGGATTGAATTGAGCTGGGCGCCGGTGGAGGGAATGATCTGCATCAATCCCCGCGCGCCGGCGGTGGATTTGACAAACCCCTCGAACAAACTTTCCTGGCGGATCACACTGAAGAGAACCAGCGGATCCAACCCGTAGAGCGCGGCATTGGAGAGTACGATGTCCGAATAATAAGGCCCGTAGCGGACGTAACCGAAATATGGGGGTGCCATCATGGACTCGGTGTGCTCATCGAGGCCTGCAAGTGTGAGGGTCTGACGGGCGGTGAAAATAGCTGTGCGATACAAACCCAGATCGAGGAGATAATTTGTGAGGCGATAGTTGCCAACCGGATCGAGTTCGATGCTTGCGCGCAGGTCTTCGAATTCGGCGCGCGCGTCCTCGTACAGATCCAGCCTCCATAATTCGGTGCCGCGAATGATCCGTGCGTCCGAGGCGAGTTCCGCCATTCCGCTTAAATCCGTGTCCGCTGGAAGGTTGAAGGTGAGACGAACCCAGGAATCGGCGTCCGCCCTCATCCGGCTGATGTCCGGCGAAAGGTTGGTGGAGGAAGGTGGTTCAAAAGGCGTGCGCCCGCTCAACAGGTCCCGCGCGCGTTCGCTGTAGTATCCGCCCGGATCCCGGCTTTGCGCCTCCAGCCAGGCAGCCCGGGCTTCTTCGGCGTTCCCCAGCCGTTCTCTGGATTTCCCGATCCACAGATAGGCGCGCGCCAGATCCTCCGGGCGAACCGAGAGGGAGA
Organism: Chloroflexota bacterium; assembly: GCA_016866195.1. GTDB lineage: Bacteria > Chloroflexota > Anaerolineae > Anaerolineales > Villigracilaceae > VGNF01. The sequence goes on from VGNF01000076.1 coordinate 4,931, forward strand.
GGCTGCGGTTGAACGATTCCAGCGCGGCCGGATAATCACCCTGTCTGAAATAAATAACTCCCATCAGGGAAACGGCTGTGGAAGCCTGCTCGGAGGCAGGATATTCATTTCCCACACGTGACCAGGTCTGCAACGCCTGGTCGTACAAATTTCCTCGTTCGTAAATCCTTGCCGCGCTCATCAGGTAATCAACCGCCAGCGTGGAATTAGGCATGGATTGGACGAATTCCAGCAAAGTCTGGGCTGCGGTGGGGTAATCGCGCTTCTGGGACCATTCGATGAATGCTTTTTCGCCCCAGGCATCGCCCCAGCGCGGATGTCCGGAAAAATTACTTAGAAAGGTCGAATAATCCTGAAGGGCGGCATCGAAATTCCCTAGGTCGCGAAAGGACAGGGCGCGATAGTAGTAGGCGGTCCCGTCGTGATCGGGGGTCGAATCCAGGTAGCGGGTAAAAGCAGCGATGGCTACGTCGTATTGCCCGGCAAAGTAATCCACAAGCCCCCGGTCCAGCTCATTCACTTCGACGCCGGCATCCAGCAGCTCGATCAGGCTGAGGTAGGAGTAATACGAAAGGGGGTAATTCTCGACCGCGAAGAGGAACCGGTTCTGCGCCTCATCGACCTGACCGAGGGTCCGATGCACCAGACCGGCTTCGTACATGGCCTGGGCTTTAATATAATCGTTTGAGGCTCGGGTGATGATCCCATCATACAATGCCAGAGCGGAGGCGTTATCCCCCAATTCGCCATATGTGGAAGCCACCTTCAAATCCACCGAGATGGCGTCTCCGAGATGCGGCGCCTGGATGGCAGCTTTGTAAGCCGAAAGGGCTTGGGCGTAATCTGCAGCATTGAAGAGTGCGTCTCCGCGCAATTCCTGTGTGTATGCATCGAGGAACCCGGGCCTCAGGGTGAGGTAGGTCTGCCAGGAATCGGCTGCGGATCGATAGCTCCCAAGACGGTAGTGTGCCAATCCCTGCAGGAAGTAAGCCTGGTGAAAGTATTCTGTCCCCGGGAATTCGTTGATCAAAGTTTGCAGCGAGTTGAGCGAGTCTTCATAGCGTCCCTCGACAAACCACACACGGGCTTCCCCCCATTTTCCTCCCGCGCGAATCATTGGATCCGGCGAATCCTGGTAGGCTGTCTGGTAATGGATCAGGGCGTTCTCATAGTCCCCGTTGAAGAAAGCGCGATCTCCCACGCTCACGCGCGCGTTCGGCAGAGGAGTGGGCGTGATCGTGGGCGTGGAGGTGGCTTGAGGCGTAGCTGTCAGGCTGGGGGTGAGAGTCCATCCGGGCGGCAGGGTTGGCAACTCTTCCAAGACTGAACAGGCCGCGAGTGACAGCGCGAGCCATGCCCCAAACAGGCGACGGCGGAAGGTCATTCCGCTCTTATACTGGTAATGGGATAGACCGTCAACCAGGTTATTTTCAGACTGGTTCAGATTGACCAAGGCGGACAATGATCGGATTGGGCGATGGGTCTACGCGGGCGCGTCCAGCAGCAGCTTGGCGGCATTGACCGCGCCGATGGCATCCTCGCTGTAGCCGTCGGCTTTGATCTTCTCCACCCAATCGGAAGTGACCGGCGCTCCCCCAATCATCACCTTGGTGCGATTGCGCATCCCCCTGGCATCCATGGCCTCGATGATCTCCTTCTGGCGAACCATGGTGGTGGTGAGCAGGGCGCTCAGACCGATGATATCCGCCTTGACCTCTTCCGCCTTGGCAAGGATTTGATCCGCGGGGACATTCACACCGAGATCGAACACTTCGAAACCGGAGGCGGTCAGCATGGTGCCCACCAGCGACTTGCCGATTTCATGAATATCGCCTTCCACGGTGGCAAGGACGACCTTCCCGAGCACTTCACGCGCCGCGCCCCTCTTTTTCAATTCCGGCTCGAGCACCGCGATGGCGGCTTTCATGGCTTCGCCGGCCATGACCAATTCCGGCAGAAAAACATCCCCGCACGCGAAGCTGTCTCCCACCTGATTTACTCCCTCGACAAAACCCTTGGAGATGGCGGTCAATGGGTCCAGCCCGGCCTCGATCGCCTGCCGGGCCAGGTCTGCTGCGATTTCGGATTCCCCGTCGATGATGCTTTGTGCCATGGCTTTCAACAACTCTTCAGACATAGTATCTCCTTAGCTTTGAGTATAACCTGCCAGTTCCTTATCGGCTCCTGCCAGTATTTTCTCCATCGCTCCCAGTACCTGGTCCGGTAATGGATCCACCATCGGCTCCGAAAGGATCTGCTCCACCCTTTTGCGTGCATTGGAATACAATCCTGGCCTGCCCAGTTTGGTCCATTGCTCGAGGGTGTGCCTGTCCAGCAGGTCGGAAATGTACAATTCACCGCTGCGTGCCATTCGCCGTGTCGACCGACGGGTAAGGAAATTTCCACCTGGTCCGAGCGTGAGAATATCCTCGGTCAGGACTTTTTCCTGTTGGACATCCACCCCCTGAAAGATCCGCTCACAAAAGTGCGCGATCTCGTTATCTACAACAATCTGTTCCAGTACCAGCAGTTGATCGGAATCCACCTCCCCGAATCCCACGATGATATCCGAGCCTCCCAGGACCGGTGCGATCGAAGTGATCACCTTTTCGAGCACGGCGTCCGGACCGGGTTCGCGCGCATCGGAGGTGCAGCCGGCGGAGGTGGCGGGAAGTCCATAGAAGCGTCCCATTTCGGCCAGCGCAGCGGACATCAAGCCCATCTCCGGCGTTCCTCCCAGGTACGATCCGTTGCGCAAATCCATGGTCCCCGTGGCGCTGCTGTAGATGACCGGACGGCCCGGGTGACACAATTGGATCACAAGGATGGTGGACAGCGCTTCGGCGTTGGCAACGCAAATATTGCCGAACAAACTCACAGGACCGGTGGTGCCAGTAACCGGCATGGGCAGGGTCATGACCGGCATATCCAGGGAACCGAGCTCCAGGTACGCATCCATCATGGGACCGTCATGCATAAGCGGCGCGACCGGGCAGTAGATCAATGAATAGGCATGCCGCCGGCGGACCTCATCCTCCCCTCCCATCACGGCGATCAGACCTTCCGCCAGATACGGAACCTGCCTGACATTGTGGACCTCATGCTGACCGTGCTTTGAGGTGTACTTCATCATGGTGAAAAATTCATGCAGCGGCCGGGCGTGCGCCGGCTTGTCTTCCGCCGAAACCGGCGCCCAGGCCCCGACGCCCATGTCCATGGCTTGAAAAACCCTCAAGCCCAGGGCACTGTCGTTGTCCGTTCCATAGCGTCGCTCCCCCGTGACAAAGTCCAGGGCAAACGCACCGGTGCCGTCCAAGGCGTAGCGCGAGACCTCGGAGGGGAGGGGATAATCGTGCAGCGGATTCCTGGCCCCAAGCACAAAATCCTTCGGCGCGGTCTGCAATGTCTGCACCACCATTTCCTCCGGGATATGGGCAATTTTTTTCGCCCAATCCACAACTGCGCCGTTGGTCTCCAGCAAATGCAGCGCTTTTTCGCTGTGATACAGGACTCCCGCTTCGGACAGGATTCGCAGGGTTTCCTGGTGGGCTCGTTCCTTCTCGCTATCCGAAAGCAGCCGGCTCGAAAAATGCATGGGTCGCTATCCTTTGGATGGGTTGGGTTTCGTTTCCCGGCGCGCCCGCTGCTCGATCTTGTCCAGCTCCCTGTCCACGGCCGGATCCAGCGGAAGCGGTTTGTGTGTGGCGAGAATCTCCTTGGCCCACTCGTTCAATTCCTGGATCAGCGTGGGTTTTCCGGAGGATACCCAGGCTTCGTATGTCAGGTTGCTGTCGAAATCGCTGATGTACACTTCGCCGCTGCGCAACGCCTTGCGGGTGGATTGGCGGTTGAGGAAATTCCCGCCGGGTCCCACTGCAGCCAGGTCCACTTCAAGCCATTCCTTGGTGGTCGTGTTAATACCATCGGAGAGGCGGTTGGAACGGCGGAAGACCTCCACATCGATCAACAATTGTTCATAACTGAGGAACATCGAACCGCCCAACTGGCCGGGACCCACCAGCAGATCCGGCCAGGCGAGGATGGAAACCGCCCAGTTCAGCGCGCGTTCATAGGAAGCCCGTGCGCCGGGGATGAAATATCCGCTGCCGCCGGCGGAGGCCTCCACGGGCAGGTTGTAATAACGCGCCATTTCCGTCACCGCCGCGCCCAGCAGGCCGTGCTCCACCTCACTGCCGGTGAACCGCCCGGAATGCGGATCCATGATCGAAGGGCAGGGCGCATAGATGACTGGCGTACCGGGTTCGGTTGACTGGACGAGGCACAACATGGCCAGCGTTTCGCAGTTCGCGAGCAGGATGGTCGAGATCAGACTGCCGGGCGCCGTTCCGCCCATCATGGGCATCGGCATGATCGCGGTGGGGATGCCCCATCCGGCCGTCTCGAGGAACGCATCCGTGTGCGGACCTTCGAGGACGAGCGGTGAGGCGGGGGTGAGCAGGAAGGACATCGGGTGAGAACGCCGCACCTCCTCCTTCCCGCCGTATACCGTTCCCAGCACTTCCAGCATCCAGCGCGTTTCTTCGGGTGTGTGTGTGACGTCCTGGATGTGCTTGGTGAAGTTGCCGACGATGTTTCTCCAATACTTGACGAAATCGCCGATCGAATCGACCGCGAAGGTCGGTTCGACCATGGACCAGTACACTCCGATCTCATCCAGTGAATCGATCATCCGTGTGGCGTCCAACCAGTCATCGAACCCGGCTACGCGCCGGTCGCCCGTCAACCCGTCGATCACATACGTGGCGGCGCCGTCCGCCAATAGGGTGCACTTGCCGTCATTGACCTTGTATTCCCAGCCTGGCCTTCTCCCGCCCAAGGTGAACTTCTTGGGTGCCAGCTTGAGCGCATCCTCGATCAGCGCGCGCGGAAAGCGTACAATTCTGGTTTTACTGTCCACGTCGGCGCCGGCGTTCTTGAGCAACTTGCGTGCGCGTGCCGAATCCACCCGCACACCGGTGGTTGCCAGCACCGAGAGACTTCGTTCGTGGACTTGTATGACCTCGGCATCAGATAAGACTTTCAGGTCGGTTTCCATGGGGATTACCCGTTTCTTTGCTTGTTTGGGATGTGGTTTACTTAGCGAGCATGTCCAAACCGGGTGCGATTAACGGCTACATCCCAAAACCAGGATTTCAGACCAGTTTGGTAATGATGGATCGGCGGCTATTCTTTCCGCCGGGTTCTCTTGCACCAGGAGGGGTTAGATCAGTTCAACCAAACCCGATCCTGGAGGAAGAGGGAGATCGTTCAACGCTGTCCTCCGATCTCCCGGTCTGCCGCGGCCAGGATGCGGGTGATCTCAGCCTGTTGGGCGGCTTCCAACGGCTGTGGGTGATGGGTTTCCAAGATCATATTTGCTTTCTCGCGGGCGACCTCGAGCGGATCGCGCAGCTGGTTGAGTCGGTCGGTTTGTGCAGTCAAGTCGGAATATTGACGCCGCTTGAGGTGCTCGCGGGTGTGTCGATGCTTCAGAAACATACCGCGCGGGCCGGTTTCCTTGATGACATCCAAGGCCAGCGCTTCTCGGCTGGTATCCAACCCGGCGGCTTCGAGACGAACCCGGTGATAAATATCGCTATCCATGACGATCTCTTCCGGATACAAAAGGGTGCAGGATTCGACCAGTCCCAGACCGCTGCCGGTTTCTGCTCCGGCAAGCGCGCAAAGCATCAGGGAGGAGGCTGCATCGCCGCCGGTTTGCCAGCCGGGGACCTGTCCATCGGTGGCGAAGATCCCCGCCAAGGATGGAACACCCCAATAATGCGCCATTTCGACCCCAATCGGGTAAAGCAGCGTTCCCTCCCAGGTGGTGGCTAGGTATCCACCTGTCCGTGGATGCATTATACCCGGCATGAAGGAATGAAATACCGGCGCTCCCGGACAGGCCATCTGGATCAGGACCAGAGCGGAGACGATTTCCGCATCCCCTGCGACGACGGTACCGGCGAGCGAAGCCGGGCCGGTTGTGCCGGCGTTTGCCATGGACATGAATCCCACCGGCAATCCCGCCTTTGCGAACAACAGGGCAGATTCCATTCCTTCCTTATCCTGTCCGAGCGGCGCGATGCAGCACACCAAAAGCGAGAGTGGCGGGCGCTTGCGCATGGTTTCCTCGTCCCCGGCGATCACCCGGGCCATTTCCACCGCGTAGCGCCCCAACTCCTCGCCCATGACTGTCTCGGACTGGACATGTTTTACCGTGTTGTTGAAGGAGGCATCCAGCTCGTGCAGCGGGGAAGTCGAGGGATGGTCCACCGCGCTGACGATCGGCCAGTAAAAACCGATCGAGGTCAGGTGATCGGCCATCCGCGCCATCTTGGCGATATCCTCCTTGCAGGAGGGGCGTCTTTCGCGGGTGAGGAAATCGATCGTTTCGATACCGCAGCCATCCGTGGCGCAGAACATGGCGGTTCCATCGAGTGCGATATCGTGGGAGGGGGAGCGTGCGCCCATGGTGTAGTAGCGCGGCGCCTGAGAAAGGGAGGAACTCACCAGGTCCGGAGCGATGCGCACAATCTGTCGGTCGAAGTCCACCTGCGCGCCGTGATCTGCGTAAATGCGAAGGCATTTTTCAGAGGGACAATGCACGCCTGTATCGGACAGCACTTCCAGCGTTCCGTTGGCAAGCTGCCTGACCTGCTCCTCGTCGACAATATGAAATTGACTGCGTGGACGGATGGGCTGCAGCGGAGGGGTCTCGTTGAACATGATCAGGCGAGCTCCCGGTCCGCCGCGGCCAGGATGCGGGTCAGTTCATCCTGCTGTGCTTTTTCCAGGGGCGCGGGATGGTGATTTTCCAGGATCCATTTGACGCGCTGGCGCGCCACTTCACGCGGTTCACGATACTTGCCGTTGGAATCGAATTCGTGGGTGACGCCTCGAACGAGCGAGGTGCGGATGTGTTCGCGTGTATGTTTTTGACCGAGGAAATGTCCTCCGGGACCGACGGCTCGAATGACATCCAAAGCAAGCGTTTCCGGGCTGACCTCCATGCGCATCAAGTACGTGCGCGCCCGTTGATACAGGTCTTCGTCAAGGATGATCTGCTCCGGATACAAGCGGGTATACGTGCGGGCAAGGCCCATGCCGGTGACGATCTCCGGGGAGGTGAGGCCGGCCAGAAGAGGATCGAGGGCGGGTTCCGCCGCGGATTGCCATGTGCCGGCTTCGATCGAATCGGTACCGTAGCAGGCGCCCAGGGAGGGCATCCCCCAGTGATGAGCCATTTCCACTACGCCATAGCGGGAGCGTGCATCGCGGGCATAACTGACGTAACCTCCGGATCGCGGGTCCGCCCAGGCTTGCATCAGGGAGTGGAAGACAGGCGCTCCGGGGGAAATCAATTGCATGAGCACTGTGGCACTAATGATCTCTGCATCTCCCATGGCGACGGCGCCGGCGTGGGTAGCCGGGGCGGTCGTGCCCAGACACGGCATGGCGAGAAATCCCACCGGTATGCCTGCCTGCGCCATGACCATCGCCCCTTCGATGCCGGCGTGATCCTGCATCAGGGGCGCGATGGTGCAGACTACCAGCGAGAGCGGCGGCCGTCTGCGCAGCTCCTCCCTGCTGCCTGAAATGACCGTTGCCATCTCTACCGCGTATTCACAATCCCGGCCGCCCATGATAGTCTCGGATTGAACGTGCTTGACGGAATTGTTCCAGCCTGCATCGATCTCATGCAGAGGAGCGGTGCCTCCATGGTCCTGCGCGCTGACCATCGGCCAGCAGAAACCGATCGAAGGGAGATAATCCGCCACGCGCGCCATCATGCCCACGTCGGCTTTTGTAGAGGGGCGGATCTTCCCGCTGTCCATGTCACAGACCTGGACGCCACACCCATCCGTGGTGAAATAGGTGGTCCCATCCTGAAGTTGCAGGTCGTATTCGGGGACACGGGCAGCCATCCGGAAATAGCGCGGTACGGACTTCATCGCCTTGAAGACCAGGTCACGCTCGAGTTTGACGATCTGCGTGTTGTGATCCACCTCGGCGCCATGAGCGCTGAACACCTGGAGGGCTTTCTCGGAGGGGAACTTTACGCCCACATTTTCAAGGATATCCAGCGTGGCTTCCTGAAGTTGATCCAGCTGCTCATCGGTCAGGTATTGGAGTCGATAGGCGGAGCGGATGGGCTCGAGCGGAGGGAGCGGGTTATTCATCAATTACACTCCTTATGAAGTGGACATCAATGGTTGCTAGTGACTTCGGTCATCTTGTAGGGGTCGAAGGCATCCCTCAGACCGTCGCCGATGTAGTTCACGGAGATGATCGCGAGGAAGATCATCAGACCGGGGAAGATCGCCAGCCAGGGATATTTGGTGAAGTTATCCTGCGCGTTGCTCAGCAGGTTGCCCCACGAGGGGGTGGGAGGTTGAATGCCGAATCCGAGGAAACTCAGGCCGGATTCCTCGATGATGGCGTAGCCCAGCTCCAGGGTGGCTTCGACGATGATGGGGCCGATCGAATTTGGCAGGATGTGGTTGAGGATGAGGCGAAGATCCGATCCGCCCAGGGCGCGCGCCGCGGAGACGTAATCAAGCTCGCGCAGGGTGAGGAAGATGGCGCGCACCAGCCGGGCAAAGGTCATCCAGGAAAGGATACCGATCACCAGTGCGATCGTAAGCACGTTGTTGCTTTCGAAGAGCGGCGCTTCGACCTCACGCAAAATGGCGGAAAGCAGGATCAAGATCAACAAAGTGGGCAGCGAAAGGAAGGTATCCGTGATGCGCATCAACACGCTGTCCGGCCACCCGCCGTAGTATCCTGCGATCGCGCCGGTCGGGATGGGG
>VGNF01000077.1 GCA_016866195.1 Chloroflexota bacterium
ACCCCTTTGTACCAGTAGTCCGGGTTGGTCATCTCGTGGAATCCGTACATCAAACCGATGAGGATCGGAGTCCACCAGCGGCCAAATTTAAGCGAAAGCCGCTCGGTCATGAACCCGAAATAGAAAATGGTCTCGGTGGTGGAAGCTGGATTGAAGAACAAGCGATCGATCCCCGCCTGAAACGCGGCCGGGAAATTAAATGGGAAGGACGCGCCTCCGAACAATCCCTGCACGCTCATGAGCAGCGTCATCAGGATCAGCGCGAATGCATCTCCGCGCAGATCGCGAGAACGGAATCCCAGCTCCGAAAGGTCATGGCGAGCGTGCAGCCACACAAGGACGAAGACTGCGATCGCGGCGGCCGGCCGTATGAAGGTGCGCAGCGTCATCGCAATTATCGCCAGAATCAATGGAAGTAGAAACGCCGGTTGCCGGACAGTCTTCCATCCTTTGGTCAGGATCAATGGAGTGGCAAGAAAGATGAGACCATATTGAATAAGGTTGAACAGCACATCCTTGGTTGGCGAGGCTGTCCAGGCGCGTAAATCTTTCCCCAACGCAAACGGGATGGTGCCATTGATCAGGATGTTGAGCAGGATGAAGACACCCCACAGGATCAAGGCCTGCCTAACATTCTTATCCGTTTTTTTATTCATGCGACCCTCATATTTCGATCTTCACCAATACCATCTTCTGCGCGGCGCGCTCGCAATCTGCTGAAATGGGCAAACCGGCTGCGTCGAGGCCGATCTGCACATACTTCGCATATTGCGGCACTTTTCTATAGTAATCGAAGAGTGCCTGTGCGGCCTGTTTTTCATCTTCGACGACCTGACCGCGTCCCTCAACCATCTTTCCCGCCAGAAGGACGCGGGTCTGCGCGCCGCCGCGCAGATTCTTCCACCAGTTGCGATCGCGCCAGCTGATGACCCACAGTGAATTTCCGTCACGGAGATAATTCGTCGGCGTAGAAATGGACTTGCCGCTCCTGCGCCCTGTCACGGTGACGAGCATCACGCCCTTGCTGATGAATCCATGCATGGGGGATTTCAACAACCAAACCATCATCGGGTTGAACCACATGGTAGCCTCCTTTTTACACTGTTTGTTTTGGTAAAGGCGAACAATTCTCCGTACCATATCTCCGCGGGATGAAGAACGCCCATACCACGATCGGCACGGACATCAACGGCGCGACGAACTGTCCGCCCGCCTCGGAGACGGAGAGCCAATTGAAAAAGGCGTGAAAGACGATTGCCATCCAGACGCTGCCGCCTGTGCTGTTGTACAGCCAGGTGAAGGTCATTGTTACAAAAATCAGCATGACGGCGAACATCACAAAACCCAGCGCACCCAATTCAACGTAGGTATCGCGGAAGAAGAACGCGGGCAAATGCCAGGTCGCCCAGAGCAGGGCAAGGATCAAGGTCGCGGTGTCGGGCGGCGATTCTATGGTCTTGGAGTTGATGTTCCAACTTCGATTCTCCCGCCAGTTCTTGGATTCAAATGCATTATGTAGCCCTTTCCATTCCTTATATCGAGAAACACGAGATTCTCCTCATCGCTCCATCCATCAAAAAATGAGGAATCGACTGCGTATTCATGCACTACCTTCTGTTTCATATCGGATGGGTCAAGATAAATGGTTTGTGCTACATAATCATCACTTTCGGTTTGAAAGGCAATTTTTTCCCCAGAAGGAGACCAGACGATACTGCCGACGCGAATGTAATTCGTTGAAGTGGCAATCACGTTAGCGGTTTTTTGTACCCCAGTCGCCAGATTACGGATGTAAAAAATACTTGGATTTTCTTGTGCACGAGTAAAGGCAATTTGTGTCCCATCGGGTGAAAAAGCAAAGGCTACAAAACCATTTTTATCCCCGGGTATGACTTGTTCAATTACACCAGTTCGGGCATTAATCCTTTGCAGGTCGAATCCATCCCACCAAAAGGCTCTATCGCCGCCATCAGGGATGAAATAGTAATGGAAATACAAATAAAGACTGTCTTTTGACCAGCCATAAATTGTTAATCCTGGATGTGGATCAGACATTGCTGTATCGTGTTGGTAGGGAATTTCCCACAACAGCAAACCCTTTTTATCAAGAATTTTGATGATTTGCGGCTCATAGGCTGGATGACCGTACGCATTATCAAGTTCCGCAACAAACTCACCATTGGGCGAAATCAGGATCAGGCTTGGAGGCTTGGGCGTAGAAGTTGAGGTTGAATGGATTTCTGTTGCGGTTGATGCAGGAGGGATAGGTAAAGGAGTAACCGCAGGAGCGATGCTTTGCATCGTGCAAGCAACAAAGAAAAACATCAGGAGTGCTACCAGGAACAACTTGGTCAAATTATCACCTCTTGGCAGCCCAACGGCTTGCAGCAGTGGTGGAGGGAGGCGGGGCCAGAAGCTCGTTGGAAGTAGTATAAACCTGATGCCAGGAATATGCCGTTCGCATTGGTGAGTGAGATCAAGGCGGGCGTGGATTGCCGCGAAACGGCGTGCTTGGGAGCAGGGAAAACTCGAAGCCACGCTTCGCGAAATGCTTGAAAATGCTGCAGATCGGGCGAGCGAGTCTCCAGCGAGCACCGTTCGTCCAGCTTGATCGTTCATCCCGCTTGACGGGACTGGATCGCCCAGCCAAAGCGCATTGGCGCTTGTCATCCCACCCACCAGGCTGTTCGCTTCGCGGAGCATCCCGCAGGGCGCGAGCGAAGCAAGTACGGAGTGCACGTCGAAGACATTGTGCCCGCAGGGTAACCCGCGCAGCGGGGGCTGTGTTGGGCGCTTCTCATCCTTCTATAAGCCCCTTTCTGCATTTGTAATTAGCCACTCGTGCAACTCGGAAATGTTTTCATTCAGCCTCGCGGCAGCGGCGATTGGCAACCAACGATTGTACTCAGCCTCATCGCCAGGGCTTAGTTTGAAGTAGTAATGAATATATGCTGCGTGAAACATACGCAGCAAGGCTTTTGGTAGGAAACCCTGAATTTGGCGAGTTTCTACCGCGCCAAGAGCGAGAATTGTTGTGCGGGCGACATCCGCCAGTGGGTTTCCATTTGAAGCATCAATCCAGTCAATGACAATTTCACCCTGCGCGCTCATTAGAATGTTGCCAGGATGAAAATCGCCGTGACATAATCGGTTGTAGTCTGGCATGGTATCGAGTGCAACAAGCGCCTTGGCTCTGAGATGTTCAGGGAGGGTTTCCGCGCGGCGGATTTTGCTGTTCAGTTTTTTTCGCTGTGAGGGGATATCCGCTTGAATGGCGCTGGTATGCATCTTGAGGTGGAGTTCTGCCATAAGATGGGCATAGCTGAAAACGTTCCAGGGTTTAGTGATCATCTTCTTTAGCATTGTTTCGCCATCTACACGTTGGTATGCCAGGCCATTGCGGCCATTTACTTGAATGACATCGCCTACGGCCGGGACAGACAATCCGCTGGCAAGGATTGCACGGGCAATCCTTGCCTCGAATTCAATATCTTCCAACTCAAACCAGTTATGGAAAAGTTTGAGCACCTGTCCGTCATGCCAGTTGTAAATTTCCGCCGTGCGGCCATAAGCAATGGGCATTCCAATGTTTCCGGTCATATCTTCCTCTCGCCAGCTCTTACCTGTCTAATGCGTTTTTGTAAATTCTCAGCGGCCCGAAAACCTTTTTTCGCTCTCCGCGTCCTCAGGTTCATCGCCGTGTAGACCACGCTCCAGCCAATTCCAATTGCTGCGGCTACGATTACGCCATAGCCAAGTTCAGGGTTGTAGACAAAAAGCGAGCGGAGCGGCATTTCGCTTTGGGCATAGACAAACAAGGATAAGGCGACGGCGAGGTTCAAGATCACGGTCAGACCTACACCCCAAATTTTCATCCTTGGGGAACTGCAGGAGCGTGCATTTCGGCAATCCCTTGCGGAGAGAGAACCGAAGTATCGCCGTATCTGCCTTCATTCATTTGGGCAATGGCGAAGTGAGTCATATCCTCAGCGCTTACGATCAGAAGTCCTGAGGGAAGGAATGCAGGGGGGAAGGGTCTCTTGTCGCTGAAGGCGCGCCCGAACATGTGTATGTGCCCCTCGGATAATCCGTCAGCCAGCGCAGGCGCGGGGTTGAATATCGGCGTCCTTTCGGGAGTCTCTGCCGCGAAGGACTTGATTCCCTTTGCGGAAGTGATCACTGATTCGGTGGACGATCTGCATACGTATGTGGAAATGTTGGCGGGCAACGAATTGCCCGGCACACAAAATGGCTTGAACCCGGATTTTGCGTTCTAGGTTTTGAGAGATACATTACAAAAAGTGGAGTCGTTTTTCGACTCCACTTTTTGTATTCTTCAAATCGCAAGATAGACTGATCATTCCTTATCTGGTGTACGCGCTCGCGCGTTGGAACGCGTCAAAAGATTTTGAGTGATAAACAAAAACGATAGAGAGACAATTAATGTCACTGTGGCAATGGTATTAATCTTTGGCGTGACGCCGCGCCGAATGGAAGAAAAGACATAAATGGGAAGCGTGGTATTGGGTCCCGCAACGAAGAAGGCGACGATGAAATCATCGAACGAGAATGTGAAGGCGAGCAGGAATCCCGCCATGATGGCTGGGAAAAGTTGCGGGAGCGTAACCTGCCAAAAGGTGTTGAACGGTGTGGCGTATAAATCGCTGGAGGCTTCAATCAGGGAGCGATCCATGCCGGCGATACGGGAACGGACAATCACCAGCACAATGGACATGGTGAACAAGGCGTGCGCGGCGATGATGGTGGGCATACCTAGATTAAGACGCGGGGCAGTTGGACCAAATAGATTTTGCAAAATTGGATTCAGCCAGCCAAAGAATTGCACGAAGAAAATCAATGTGGCAATACCAATCACAATACCGGGGATGATGATGGCGATGTAAATCAAACTGTCATAGACGGTACGCAACCAGCCGCGCACATTCTGTAAAGCCAGCGCCGCAAGCGTGCCGAAGATGGTCGCCAGGGTGGCAGAGGTGGTCGCGATGAAAATGCTATTGCCGAACGCTTCCAACACAAACGGGTCGCGCCACGTTTCGCCATACCAGCGGAAGGAGAATCCCTGCAAGTCGGCGGCGTAGTTGCCAGAGTTGAAGCTGAATAGCACAACAAGGGCAATCGGCGCGTAGAGGAAGATATAGAGGAGGGTCGCGTAGTTTTTGAGGAGGGATGAGATGGGATCGCGCATATAATCGTTTGCTCCCAAGCGGCGTCCCCGCCGCCGAGGACGGCGGCAGGAGCAATGTAATTCTAGAACAATGATACTTCCTCCCGACCTTCGCCTCCAAGACGGGAGGTGAGCCAGAGGTAAAGCGAGATGATGACGAGCATGATGAAGTTCAACGCCATCGAGACCGCCGAGCCGAAGGGCCAGTTGCGCGATTGCAGGAACAAATCCACGAGGGCGTTGCCGACGAAGAAAATTTTTCCGCCGCCGAGCAGGGCTGGGATGAGGTACTCACCCATCAGAAGGATGAACACGAGCATGGAACCAGTGATGAGTCCCGGCGCGCTGAGAGGGAAAGTCACTTGCCAGAAGGTGCCCCAACGATTCGCGCCCAAATCTTTCGAGGCTTCGAGGAGGCGTTTATCGAGGCGTTCGAGGCTGACGTAGAGAGGGAACGTCATCAGCGGGAGGTAGTTGTAGACAATGCCGAGGGTGATGGCAAAAGGCGTATTGAGCAGTACCAGGTCCTGCACAAGTCCGAGGCGTTCGAGGATGGCGGGAATCCCGCGACTGCTGAGAATCGTTATCCAGGCGTATGTCCGAATCAGGAAGGATGTCCAAAATGGGACGATGATAAGAGCAACGAGAATGGATTTCATTTGCGCGCTGGCGCGGGTGGCGAGGTAATACGCGAGGGGATATGCGAGGATAATGCAGAAGAATGTGCCAAGCGATGCAAGCCAGAGAGTGTTGATGAACGGCGTACTGCGCGTGGGAAGTTTGAGATATTGCTCGAACGTGAATGCGGCGGCATAACCGCCTTCGGGCGCGCGTTCGCCGAAACTAAAAATAGTGACGATGACCAGCGGCGCAACCAACAATAGCAAATACCACAAACTCGCGGGCGCGAGGAGGAGCGCGGTGGTGAGTTTTGTTTTGCGAGTTGAGACAGTCATAAACTTTTATGAATAATCCGTTGGTTGAGTACGACACTTGCACCAGCGCGCAAGTGCAGGTGAGGTATCGAAACCAACCGTTAGTGAGAGTATTTTTATAACAAAAATTGTTCCGCTGAGTGGTGGTTTCGATACGTCCTTCGACTTCGCTACGCTTCGCTCAGGACTACTCAACCACCAGAGTATTTTAGAAAACAAATTTTGTCTTATATTCCAGCTTGCCTTGAATATCCAGCGTGAGGCGGAAGAGTTCGCCGCCGATGTGGACTTTGGACGAATCGTATCCCGGCGGTTCATAGCGCGTGCGCCAATCTTCACTGGCGGTGGTGATGTAGAGCTCGTTCATGTCGGGTCCGCCGAACGCCATGCAGGTCACTTGCGAAGCGGGGATTTTAATCACGCGCTCCACTTTGCCATCGGGGTCGTAGCGGACGATTTGCGAGCCGTACCATTGCGCGCTCCAGATGAAGCCTTGCGCGTCGACAGTGAGTCCATCGGGGATGCCTTCCGTCAGCGGGACATTCACGAAGACGCGTCGATTCGATAATGACCCTGAAACTTGATCCACATGATAGGCATAAATCTTGCGAGCGGTCGAATCGGTGTAATACAGAGTCTTTTCGTCGGGACTTAGTCCAAGCCCATTGGAGAGTTCGATGCCTTCATCTTGAATCGAGATGGAGCCATCGGTGTCAATCAAATATAACTTCCCGAGTTTTTCATACTCTTGCGCGCCCCAATACCACGTACCAGCATAGAGACGTCCTTTGGGGTCGGCGAGGCTGTCGTTGAAGTTCAAAGTCTCGCCGTCGTGTTCTGTCAGCAATGTGCGATGTTGTCCCTCACCCCTGCCCTCTCCCGAGGGGAGATGGGGAGATTCCCTCCACAGATGAAGTCCGCCCGTGCCAGCAAAGACCAACTCGCCGGTTGCGTTGAAGGCATTGCCCGCCGCGTTGAGTCCGTTGGTGGGGAGTTCAGTCACAGTCCGGGTGGCATGATCAAACGCAAAGACGCGCGAGGCATTCATGTCATTCCAGATCAGGCGTCGGTTTTGCGAATCCCAAATGGGGCATTCACCGCAACGGTCATTGTTCGAGGCGAGGGTTTCGAGTTGGGACATAAGGTGAAATCCCGTCATTGCGAGGGCGATAGCCCGAAGCAATCTCCACCGTGATAGAGAGATTGCTTCGTCGGGCTAAAGCCCTCCTCGCAATGACGATAAACTTACGCGCTCTTGACGCGCGCCCAGAGTTCGGCGCGGTTTTCGTCGGTGAGGCAGACTGCGGCGCCGAATTCGAGCGGCGTGAGCAGTTCCTGCGCGGGATACATGATGGGGTCGTTCTTCATCGCGTCCGAAAGCAATGCAGTGGCGCGCTGATCCACTTGAGGATAACCGTGACCGTTGGTTTCCTCTGCCGCGACATTTGGATCGAGCATGAAGTTGAGGAACGCATACGCGGCATCCTTATGCGGCGCATCCTTGACGATTGCCCAGTTATCTTCCCAGATTTCGCCGCCTTCACTGCCAAGCACGTATTCAACGGTGGGAATATCGCGTTTGACTTGCAACGCGTCGCCAGTCCATGCCATCGCGATATACGCGTCGCCGTTGCGGATCGGCGGTTGGTAATCGCTGGTGATGGCAAAGAGATGCGGCTTGACCGCCAGCAAAATTTCTTCCGCTTTGGCGAGTTCAGCAGGGTCCACGGAATTGAACGAGTAGCCGTGATAACACAACGCGTTACCGATGGAGGTAAGCTGATAATCATGGATGGTGGTCTTGCCGGAATATTTTTCAATGGTCAGGTCGAAGAACTGTTTCCACGAAGTCATCTTGTCGGTGACGTTCGCCGTGTTGACCATGTATCCGGTTGTGCCCCAGTCCTTCGGGATGGCATACAAGTTCGTATCACCAGCCACACGGGCTTCGGCGAGGAAGCGCGCTTCAAACGAAGCCTCATCGAAGTTCGGCAAGCGTGAAAGGTCGAGCGGCTCGATCAAACCGAGTTTGACATACGTTGAGATGGTGTAGTTCGTCGGTACGAACACATCCCAACCGGTTCCGCCCGCTTGCAGTTTCGCGAGCATCTCCTCGTTCGACCCAAACACGTTCACATTGATGTTCACGCCGGTCTGCGCGGTGAACGCTTCAAAGTTTTTCAGATTGTGATAGTTGGGCCACGTGGCCAAATCCAAACGGTCGCCCAGGTTCGCGCCTGCGGCGGGTTCGGTTGCGTTACCGCCCGCGGGCGCGCACGCCGCCAACGCCGCGGCTGCCATGCCGAGACCTGTGAGGCGCAAAAAGTCGCGCCTGGTAATGCTCCCCTTTTCAAACCTGCGATAGTGCTTCATGAACTCAATCCGATCCATCTCTGCCTCCTTTAGCAAATTGTGGACTAATCGTCCAATAGAGCCAGCCCGGCAGTTTGATTCCAATACGCAACTACAGAATCGCCTCCGCCAAAACCGGCATTACCACTACTTAATTTGACAAGAAGATGACCCACCTCTTCGGTCTCGACATGATATTCCGTCTGATCGCCCAAAAATGTGACTTGCGATACGCGTCCTTTAAATCCGGATTGACCGCCCGCTTCGCCCTCACGCCATAAACCGATTCGTTCCGGCCGAACAGCGACCACCGCCTTAGCCTTTTCTACCAATGGCTTCGCGTCTTTCGACCCGGGAGCAGACAACATCACCCCAAGCGGAGTCCTCACTGTGACTCGTTCCCCCACTTCTACAACCTCCCCCGGAATAAAATTCGACTGCCCAATAAAACCTGCTACATAACGGTCAACGGGGTGATTGTATAACTCGGTCGGTGAACCTTCCTGCACAATTTTGCCATCACGCATCACCGCGATCCGGTCGCTCATCGAAAGCGCTTCCTCTTGATCGTGTGTCACAAACACAAACGTGATGCCTACTTCACGTTGCAAGGTCTTCAACTCGATCTGCATATCTTTTCGCAGTTTGCGATCCAACGCCGCCAGCGGTTCATCGAGCAGTAACACCGTCGGTTTGTTGATCAGCGCCCGCGCAAGAGCGACGCGTTGCTGCTGTCCACCGGAGAGTTCCCAACTACGTCGATTCTCATAACCGGAGAGTCGCACCAACGCCAGGGCATCTTTGACGCGTTTATCAATTTCATCGGGCAAAAGTTTTGGTCGTTGTTGGCGAAGCCCATATCCCACATTTCGCGCCACATTCATATGCGGAAATAACGCATAATATTGAAACACCATATTCACATGTCGTTGATACGATGGAATCTGCGCCACCGACTCGCCCGCGATATAAATCTCCCCGCCATCGGGTTGTTCAAACCCGCCGATCAACCGCAACGACGAAGTCTTCCCGCACCCCGAAGGACCGAGGAACGAGTAAAAAGAACCTTTTGGAATCTGGAAGCTGATGCCATTCACGGCGCGCACCGAACCAAAGGTCTTTACTACATTACGAAACTCTATGTCAAAATCAACAACAGACTGTGTCATAACAATTTACTGGGTATGAAAGATTGGTAGCATACATTATTGTTATATTATAGCATGAGGACAATAATTGTCTGAATAAACACAGCAAATCGCAATACGAGTTTTTATTTACTCACCTTACACGCCAAGGATGATTCCGGGTCGCTCAGGGCAGACATACATCAAAATTTACAAAAGCACATCAAACCGGTTAAACCCTGATTCGAAGGCCCTTGGGATCGTAAAACGGATTTAACGAAGCGCGTGCCGGAAAACGTTCCCCTGCCACCTCAATTTCATAAGCCCCGGCTTCCACCCAATCCGCTGTGATTGGCTCTTTGTGGTGAACATACCCAAGTCCAATGCATGAACCGATGGTATGACCAAACATGCCCGAGGTAATATGTCCGACGATTTCACCATTGCGCCAGATGGGTTCATTGTGATAAAGCAAGGGTTGAGCATCCTGCATTGCAAACTGAACCAATCGTTTCTTAACGCCGTCGGTCTTCTGTCTCAATAACACTGCGCGCCCGTTGAACTCTTCCTTGTCCAATTTGACCGCAAAGCCCAATCCGGCTTCAAGTGGCGTATCTTCATCGCTCATATCGTGGCCCCAATGCCGATAGCCCTTCTCGATCCGCAGTGAGTTTAACGCATGGTAGCCGCAATGCTTCAAGTCAAACGCTTTGCCTTCAGCAATTAACGCATCGTAGATATGTTGCGCAAATTCGGTAGGGATGTAAAGTTCCCAGCCCAACTCGCCGACATAGGTCATGCGGGTCGCCCGGGCGTAGGCATGGGCAAATTCAATTTCCTGTGTGGTTCCGAAAGGAAATGCCGCATTGGACAGATCGGCGTTGGTCAGTTTGCCGAGCAGTGCGCGTGAATTGGGTCCCATGAGGCTGATGATTGCATAGGCGGAGGTGACATCCGTCAAAACGACATGCTCTCCGGCGCGGATTTGACTCTTCAGCCAATGATACGTTTTCGTTTGCATGGTGCAGGTATCCACGATCATGAACGAATCGTGGGCAAGCCTGGAAACAGTGATGTCCGCTTCAATCCCGCCCCGTTCATTGAGTAATTGTGTGTAAACCACTTTGCCCACTGGTACATCAATCTGGTTTCCACAAACGCGGTTGAGCATGTGAACGGCATCGGAGCCTTGAATCAAAAAGTTGAGAAAGGAGGTCTGGTCGAACAACCCCACATTTTCACGAACTGCTTTGTGCTCTATTGCCGAATATTCGAACCAGTTTTGGCGCCCGTAGGAATACTTGTAAACAGGTTCAACGCCTTTTGGCGCGTACCAGTTGGCGCGTTCCCAGCCAGCCATTTCGCCGAAGCACGCTCCCGCCTTGACGAGTCGGTCGTGCAACGGCGACTTGCGGATGCCGCGACTCGTTTGGTATTGCTTGAAGGGCCAGTGCATATCATATAGCAAACCCAAACCTTCCACAACGCGGTCGTGCAAATAACGGCTGTTGTTTTGAAACGAAATATTGCGGCGGATGTCCACATCCCATAGATCCATCGGTGGATGCCCGGTGGCGATCCATTCTGCCAGCACTTTGCCTGCCCCGCCCGATGACTGGAGGCCGATCGAATTGAACCCGGCCGCGACGTAGAAGTTCTTCAACTCCGGCGCTTCGCCAAGATGATAACGATCATCCGGGGTAAAGCTTTCGGGTCCGTTGAAGAACGTGTGAATACCGATCTCCTTTGTGATGGGCATCCGATGCGCCATCGCATCCAGGACGCTGTCGAGATGCGCCCAATCTTCCGGCAGGCGGATAAATTCCGCGTCATTCGGGATGCCGTTCATGCCCCACGGCTTGGCTTTGGGTTCGAAAAAGCCAACCATCAATCCGCCCACTTCCTCGCGATAGTAGGCATAACCGCCGGGGTCTCGCAGGATGGGCAGGTCCTTCTGCAGTCCATTGATTGTCTCTGTGATGATATAGAAATGTTCGGCGGCATGAAGCGGTATGTTGACGCCAGCCCATTTGCCGACTTCGCGCGCCCACATGCCCGCGCAGTTGACCACGATCTCGCAAGCGATATCGCCCTCTTCGGTCGCGACGCCCGTGACCTGACCGTTTTTCTGGTGAATCCCTGTCACCCTGATTCCTTCGATGATCGCCGCGCCTTTTTGCTTCGCGCCTTTGGCAAAGGCTTGCGTCGTGTCGGCGGGATTCGTCCTGCCATCACCGGGCAGCCAGACCGCGCCGACAAGATCGCTGGCGTTCATCAGGGGCCAGATATCAGCCGCTTCTTTGGGAGTGATGATTTCCACCTCCAGGCCGAATACCCGCGCCATCGAAGCGCCGCGCTTCAATTCTTCGAACCGTTCGGCATTGTTCGCCACAGAAATGGACCCGTTCTGTACGAAGCCGGTCGGCTGTCCCGTTTCTTTTTCCAGGTCTTTCAGCAGTTGGGACGTATACTGCGCCAGGCGGGTCATGTTTTGCGTGGCGCGTAACTGTCCCACCAGCCCGGCCGCATGCCAGGTCGTGCCAGACGTGAGCATCTTGCGTTCTAATAGAACCACGTCAGTAATTCCAGCTCTCGTTAAATGATACGCCAGACTACATCCAATAATTCCGCCCCCGATGATGACGACCTGTGCATGTTTGGGAATATTAGTACTCATATTTTTCTCCTTATGGGTATCAGGCGCGCAATCTTAAGTTTTCAGGGTCGTACACCGGTTTCGCCAACACTCGTGCCGTACAACGCTCACCTAAAATGTCAATTGATAATTGAGCGCCGGGGGCGTCATAGCCGGGATTGACATACACAAAAGCCAGACTCTTACCAACAATATGTCCATAGCCGCCTGATGTGGCAACGCCAATCACTTTTTCACCGGCATATACGGGCTCGCCGCCAAATACATCCGCATTTTTAGCATCCACTTCAACGTAAACCAGTTTGAATGCGACCCCAGATTCCTTCGCTTTCAAAACAGCCGCGCGCCCGACAAAATCCTTGTCCAGTTTTACAAAGCGATCCAAGCCCGCTTCGATAGGAGTCACCTCATTGGTGAGTTCAGCGCCCCAACCGGCGTAGGCTTTTTCCATTCTCAAGCTGTTCATCGCGTAGAGTCCAAAATCGGCAATGCCCAATTCCTCACCCGCTGCCCAAACCGCGTCGTATAACGCAACCACTCGATTCATCGGCACGTGCAGCTCCCAGCCCAACTCGCCGACATAATTGACGCGCAAGGCGCGCACACGAATGCCAGCCACATCAATCTCTTTGCCTGTTAACCACCGGAAAGCGGCGTTACTCAAATCGGCGGACGTCAACTTCGACAGGACGGATCGCGCATGGGGACCCGCTAAAATCAAGATGCTGTAATCGTTGGTGATGTCGGTGACAGTGACGTCTTCGTCCGCGCGTTTGGAAAAACGCAGTAGATCCAGATCGCGCTGATAAGCATACGCGCCCGACAACAAATAGAAATGATCGCTCGCCAGTCGCGTGATGGTAAATTCGGTAGAGATTCTGCCGCTCTCTGTCAGGGCATGCGCCAACACGATTCCGTCATTTTGCTGCGAGACGCGATTGGCAGTCAAGCGATTGAGAAATACCTCGACATCTTTTCCGGTCAAATCAAATTTTGCGAAACTGGGCAATTCAAAAATACCTACGCGTTCACGCACCGCGCGACATTCCGCGCCGATGACTTCGAAAATATTATTGCGGCGGAAACTGTGATCTTCCACGCGCCCATCGAGCGAGAACCATTTTGCGCGTTCCCAGCCAAAACCTTCCGTAAAAATACAGCCCTTGGATTTGAGCTTCTCATATAACGGCGATATGCGCGCCGGACGACCTTCCCC
>VGNF01000078.1 GCA_016866195.1 Chloroflexota bacterium
TCCAAGTATGATACAGGCGGTTGGTCGGCATCAGCATCTCCAAGTAAATCGTTTTGTCGCAAAAACAAATTTACTCGATTTTGCTCGCCGATCAACCCCCTTTATTCCAAAACTGTCTGGTGGCTAGGTTGATTATTCCCTTGCCATTACTCGCAGCTTACCCTTCCTGATCGGAGGGGGGTGGATCAAGGGAGGGTTTACATCCAGCCTGATGGTATACTCTTTTCATGCCGGTCATTGCTCGGTTTTATGGCATTATCATCAAAATGTATTTCAGCCAAAGCGAACATGGAATTCCGCATTTCCATGCCATCTACGGCGAGTTCAATGCCATCTTCGATATCGAGACCATGGAAATGCTGGAAGGCGATTTGCCATTGCGAGCCCGCAGGCTTGTGACGGAATGGGCTGCCGAATATCATCATGAATTGGGTCAAATGTGGCAAACCAATGAATTCAAACGATTGCCCGGATTGGAGTAAGCAATGGAAACACCACGAATCCTTGCTGTTCAAGCCTTGGAAAACAAAAGGTTGCTTGTCAAATTTGCGAACGGCCTGGAGAAGGTCTATGATTGCATGCCATTGATCGAAAGGTTCAAAGCGTTCAAACTTCTTGAAGAGGAGGGATTTTTTAAACAGGTCACAGTAGATCCAGGTGGATATGGCATTTCCTGGAGTGATGAGGTTGATATCAGCGAATTTGAGTTGTGGACCAACGCGGTCGAGGTCATGACAACCTGAATTGACCTGAAACATACATTTCACTGAGTAGAACAGGTCGACAAACCTTTCAAATGAAGTTCATTCTCCCCGTGAGTTATACCGTTCCGCTTCAATCCTAACGGAAGTGTCTACAGGATGCTGCGGTAATGTCTTAACTCGAATGTGGATTTCCTGTTTTTTTCGACCTCATTCGGTTTAAAGTATTATGCAAGAAGCAGTAAATAAAATATCCTCATGCCCGCCTGGCGTTTGCTCTTCACCCCCCCTGCGCACGGCGCCTGGAACATGGCCGCAGATGAAGGAATTCTCGAACACATCGGCAGGGGCGAATCACCGACCACGCTTCGCTTGTTTGCCTGGGATCCTCCGTGCCTGTCACTTGGCCACGCTCAACCATATCGTGATATTGATATCACGCGGCTAAAAGAGCGCGGCTGGGAGGTCGTGCGCCGCCTCACAGGTGGACGCGCCATTCTGCATACGGATGAACTTACGTATTCCGTCACAGGTTCGGTGGAGGAGTCAGTCCTCTCAGGCAGTGTATTAAACTCCTACAATCAACTTGCTCGCGCTTTGTTATACGCGGTCAAAACCTTGGGACTGCCGGTCGAGATGAATCAACATGAAGTGGAAACACCAACCCAAAATTTAAACCCGGTGTGTTTTGAAGTGCCATCCACCTATGAAATCACCGTGCACGGCAAGAAGTTGATCGGCTCTGCCCAGGCGCGCCGGCGGGAAGGGATTTTGCAACATGGCTCAGTTCCTTTGAAAGGCGACCTGGCGAGAATTTGTCAGGCTTTGACATTCCAACAGCAGTCAGATCGCGATCTTGCTTCGGCCAGGTTACTCGACCGGGCGACAACGGTCGAAGCGGCGCTTGGACGTGAGGTTCACTGGGAGGAGGCTGCCCAGGCGTTGGTCCGCGGCTTCGAGGCGGAGTTGGGAATCCAATTCAAGGGCGGGGAGATGTCCCCCTCCGAGATAGAAAGAACGAAAGAATTGATCCACGAGAAATATGCCCATCCTTCATGGACGGAAAGATGTTGAGATGAAGAGTTTCCTGATCTATGGCTCCTATGGTTACACCGGGAATTTGATCGTCCAACGCGCGATAAGGGAAGGGCTGCGCCCGATATTGGCAGGCAGGGATGAAAGACGATTACAGGCGCAGGCGAAATCATTTGATCTGGAGTATCGCGCCTTCGATTTGAAAGACTTGAACTCGCTCAACTCGGCATTGCGCGAGACGGATGCCATTCTGCACTGCGCGGGTCCGTTTTCGCTGACCTTTGAAACCGTGATCGAGGCTTGCCTTGCCAATGGGAGGCACTATGTGGATATCAGCGGGGAAATCGAAGAATTCGAAGCTTTAGCGGCCATGGATGCGCAGGCCAGGGAAGCCGGCATCATGATCCTGCCCGGCGCCGGCTTCGACGTCGTCCCGTCGGATTGTCTTGCCATGTATTTGGGTAAAAGGGTTCCCTCTGCAGCGAAACTGGAATTGAACATCATGAGTGTGCGGGGAGGAGTCTCCCGCGGGACTGCCCGTTCGGGGATCGAGAACATGCACCGGCAGGGACGCATCCGAAAAGACGGAAAAATCGTCCGCGTCCCGAACGCCTGGCGTATCAAGCAGGTTGACTTCGGACGCGGACCGAAGCGTCTCGTGTCGATCGGTTGGGGGGATGTCAGCACCGCCTTTTACAGCACGAAGATACCGAACATCGAGGTCTACATGGCCTTTCCGCGATCCGCCATTTATGTAATGTACTTGACGCGCGCAATCGGCCCGATCATATATAGGCGGCCGGTGAAGAACTTCCTGAAATGGCTGGTTGGCAAGCTATTGCCTCCCGGTCCGCCCGCCGAAAGGAATCAAAGCGGATTCAGCCTGATGATCGGTGAAGTTACAGATGGACGCCGGACAGTGCGCGCGAAACTTCGCACCCCCGAGGGATATTACCTGACAGCATTGACTTCGGTTGAAATCATGAAGCGCATTCTGGCTGGCGGGTTCAACCCTGGTTTCCAGACCCCCTCCCGCGCCTATGGGGAGGACTTCATCCTGGGCTTTCCCGGCGTTACGCGAGAGGATATACTGGAGGAGGCAGGAAGGTGACACGATGAAAAATATTCTCATTGCATTATCTGCAATCGGTCTTTTCGCCTGTAACTTGTTTTCACAGACTCCTGTGGACACACCTGCGCCGACTGTGGCACCGGTGAGCGTTCCCCGGAAACTCAGGTCCCGATAGAATCAACCGAGGAGGTTCCCATGGCATTCGAATTTTCCAGCCCGGCATTTGGGAACGGCGAACCGATCCCTCCGGTCTATTCCTGCAAGGGCAGGGATGTCTCGCCCGCACTCACCTGGACCGAACCACCGGCCGGCACGCAAAGTTTCGCGTTGATCATGGACGACCCGGATGCACCCATGGGCACCTGGGTGCATTGGGTGATTTTCAACATCCCAACCTCCGCGCGCGGACTGCCTGAAGGCGTACCGACTGATCCGGAACTCGGCGATGGGAGCCGGCAAGGCATCACATCCGCCAGGACAAATGGATATCACGGACCCTGTCCCCCCTCCGGCGTCCACCGCTATTTCTTCAAGTTGTATGCGCTGGATACGACGCTCTCACTCCCCACGAGCGCGGGCAAACAGGATCTGCTTCAAGCCATGGAGGGTCACATCCTCGCCAACCTGGAATGGATGGGAACTTTCGCCCATTAATTCCAGCCTGCTCAATCATCCATCCATCGAAGAATCGGGCTTTCCATTCTGGAAGACCGCGCTACTTCACCCTCATCCATGCCGGCCGCAGGCTGGCCACCTTTCGGTAGGTTGGGCAGCGCGCGCCATGCGCGCCTTTCAGGTAGCCTGTGGAGAGCAGGAATTCGTTAACAATCTCTCCGCCCGTGAAGACGAAGGTCTCCTTGAACAGCTTGGTCCATTCGTTCTTCGAACGTGGGTGATGCGCGTCCAGCCACCCCTTGAACGATCCGAATTCCTTTTTCAATGAAAGGATGCGCTGCGCGTTGACGATCGCGGCGTTGACCTTCAACCGGTTGCGGATGATCCCCGCATCCTTCAACAGCCGGGCGCGATCTTTTTCCGAATACTTAGCGACCTTGGGGATGTGGAACCCGTCGTACGCCCTGCGGAAATTATCCGCCTTCTTCAGGATCGTGATCCAGGATAGGCCGGCCTGGTTGATCTCAAGCACCAATCTCTCGAACAACAGGTTGTCGTCCTTCAAAGGAAAACCGTATTGCGTATCGTGATAGGTTGCGTTGTAGATATCTTCCGGGTGGGAGATGCAGTAATCACAATAGCTCATCATGGATCTGTTTCTCCGGCAGGATGGTGAGGCCTCAAAGAATGACCTTCCTTTGATGACCCGAGGAGGTTCTCCCTACGCGAGTTGTACGATGGCAATCTGGTCCGCGAGGATTCGTCTCAACAAATCCTCGGCAGCATTTCCCCTGCC
This sequence comes from Chloroflexota bacterium, assembly GCA_016866195.1. Taxonomy (GTDB): domain Bacteria; phylum Chloroflexota; class Anaerolineae; order Anaerolineales; family Villigracilaceae; genus VGNF01. The sequence goes on from VGNF01000078.1 coordinate 4,220, forward strand.
AGCATGTCGACCACGCGGGTGCTTCCAATGGCGGTTTTGAGCAGGACGCGCCCGCGCGTCTCCGAGGTCACCTCGCCGACGATCACGGCTTCTTCGCCGTAGCGGGTCCCATGCATTGCTTCCAGGATCCGCCCGGCATCCTCCCGCGCCACGACCGCCACCAGCTTTCCCTCGTTGGCGATGTATAAGGGATCAAACCCTAGCATTTCACAGGCTGCGTTGACCTCCGGGTGAACCGGAATGGCTTCTTCATTCAATACAATCCCAAGGTTGGACTGCACTGCAATTTCATTCAGCGTGGTAGCCAGACCGCCGCGGGTCGGGTCGCGCAGCACGTGGATGTTTCTGCTGGTATCCAGCATACGAGCAACCAGGTGATTAAGCGGGGCCACATCGCTTTTCAGGCTGGACTGAAATCCCAATTCCCCGCGCGCGGCCAGCACGGCAATCCCATGATCGCCGATCGAACCGGAGAGGATGATCACATCTCCTTCCCTTGCCTGTGCGCCTCCAATCGTCAAGCCGGATCTTACCAGGCCGACACCCGCGGTGGTGATGTACAACCCATCCGCTTTGCCTTTTTGCACAACTTTGGTGTCTCCCGCAACGATCTGAACACCAGCCTCCATCGCGGCAGACTGCATCGAAACGACCACCCGCTGGAGAGTTTCCATTGGCAGGCCTTCTTCAAGAATGAAGCCGGCAGTTAAATATAGAGGTCGCGCTCCAAGCATGGCCACATCATTCACCGTGCCGCACACGGCCAACCGGCCAATATCCCCTCCCGGGAAGAACAATGGCCAGACCACATGCGCATCCGTGCTGATCGACAATTGCCCATTCGACCCGGGATTCACCCGCGCCGCATCGTCTCCGGCGGACAGGGCAGGATTTTGAAAAGCCGGCAGGAAGGCTTTCTGGATCAATTGATGACCCATCCGCCCGCCGGCGCCATGTCCCATCACGATCTGATCGGTGTGGGAAAGGGGCGGTGCGCAAACCGCGCCCTCCATGTTCACGGTCTCTTCGCTCACGATTGCATGCTCTGGTTCATTTCCACCCGCCCATAACGGTAATAGGCGGCACAAGCCCCTTCAGATGAAACCATGGTCGCGCCCAACGGGTGTTCCGTGGTGCACTCCTTCCCAAATGCCGTGCAATCATGCGGTTTCTTTAGACCCTGAAGGATCTGACCTGCGATACACAAAGGGGATTCATCGGCTGTGATCGATTCGACCTCGAATCGCTTTTCCGCGTTGAACTCGTCGAACGCTGGCCGCAGGCACCAACCGCTCATCGGAATGGTTCCGATCCCGCGCCACTTCCGATCGCATGCCATGAAGACTTTCGAAATAGCTGCCTGGGCGGGGCGGTTGCCTTCCAGCGTCACCGCCCGTGGATAGGCATTGGCGACCTCCACCCTGCCATCTTCCAGCAACCTCACGGTCGTCAGGATTCCCTGCACGATGTCCAGAGGCTCGAACCCGGTGACCGCCATCGGAACACGGAACTTTTCCGATAATGACGGATATTCCCAATACCCCATCACCGCGCATACATGCCCGGCGAGCAGGAATCCCTGCACGCGATTGGCGGGCGAGCTGAGGATGGCCTGGATCGCCGGCGGGACACACACATGAGAAACCAGGATCGAATAATTCTTCAATCCGAGTCGCTGTGCCTGCAGCACGCTCATCACGTTGGGAGGCGCGGTCGTTTCGAAACCGATGGCGAAGAAGACCACCTGCTTATCCGGGTTTGCCTGGGCCAGATTGACTGCATCGAGCGGCGAATAGACGACGCGCACATCGCCCCCCTGCGCCTTGATCGAAAACAGGTCCCGCGCGGAGCCGGGCACGCGCAGCATGTCGCCATACGAGCAAAAGATCACCTCCGGCCGCGCCGCGATCGCCAAAGCCTTGTCGATCAACTCCAGCGGCGTCACGCATACCGGACAGCCCGGACCGTGAACCAGTTCGATCTCCTTGGGCAGCAATTGGTCGATGCCGTGCCGCACGATGGCGTGAGTCTGCCCGCCGCAGATCTCCATGATCGTCCACGTCCGGGTGACCGTGCGGCGGATTTCCTCGATCACGCCCTTAACCAGGGCAGCATCGCGATATTCAGTGACGTACTTCATGCCGCCGTCCGGTCCGGACCCAATTCCTCTTCGATGTTCGAGATTTGCTTGAGCAGGTCGAGCGTTTCCAACGCCTCCTTTTCGCTCAGCAGGCTGATGGCGAATCCTACGTGAATCACACAATATTCCCCCACCTTCGCTTCCGGCACATAGTCCAGGCAGGCTTCGCGGAATATTCCCCCGAAATCGACTTTGGCCATCTTCAAGCCGTTCACATCGTTGATTTCAACGATCTTACCCGGTACACCCAGACACATGTCAGCCTCTCAATCTGGCGGCCGCAATCACGGCTTGACCAAGGGAAAGCCCGCCATCGTTGGGCGGCACTTCCTGATGTATATATACCTGAACCCCTCCATCTCTCAAAAGTGACAATGTTCGTCCAAGTAGGGTGATATTCTGCCATACCCCTCCGGAGAGTATCACCTTGCGGATTCCTGTTTCCGCGCTGATCTTCTCCGTAATCTTGCGAACCATCTCGGCCAGTCCGTTATGAAAGCGCGCCGAAATCCTGGAGGATGGGATTCCGGCGAACACATCCTGCATCATGGCCTCGACCGCGCCCCTCATGCGAATCTGAGAACCATCCAACTCGAAATGATATCCGCCTTTCTCGGTTGGATCGACCAGCGCTTCAAACTCGATCGCAGCCTGCCCTTCATAATTGACCTTTTGCCTCACCCCGGCCAGCGCCGCCGCGGCATCGAACAACCGTCCCATGCTCGATGTATCGGGCGTGTTGATTCGCTTTTCCAGTTGTGTCCGCAGGATCGTTCGATCCTCGGCGCAGAATTCCTGCACCGGCGGCAGGGTATCCTCCCAATCCAATCCCAATGACCAAAGCAAAGCCAGGGCAGTGCGCGCCGGCCGCTTGATGGCGGCATCCCCGCCCGGCAAAGGGAAATATTCGAGATGCGCCGCGCGGCGGCAGTCTTTAAAACCCGCCACAAGAAACTCCCCGCCCCAGATCGCGCCATCCTCTCCATATCCCGTTCCATCGAACGACGCGCCGATGACCGGTTCATCGAGTCGATGCTCGGCCATGCAGGCTGCGATATGTGCGTGATGGTGTTGGACAGAGATTAATGGGATGCCTTCGCGCTCGGACCGTTCCTGTGCAAAGCGGGTGGCCAGATAATTCGGATGCAAATCACAGGCAAGCGCCTGCGGTCGGACACGGAACAACCGCTCGAAATGCGCCACCCCCTCTTCAAAGGACTTCAGCGTTTCGTAGTTTTCCATGTCCCCGACGTGATGACTGAGGAAGGCATATCCCTGATTTGTGATGCAAAAGGTATTCTTGAGTTCCGATCCGGCTGCCAGCAGCGGGGGGGCATTCCATGGCAATTTCACAGGGAAGGGAGCGTAACCGCGTGACCTGCGAATGGGGTAAATCTGTTTATCAAAAACCCTGACGACCGAATCGTCACACCGGATGTGAATTTCGCGATCATGCATCAGAAAGGCATCCGCCAGCTTGGACAGACGAAGGCGCGCCTCTTCATTGCCGGTAGCGATCGGTTCCTCGCTCAGGTTCCCGCTGGTCATGACCAATACCTCGGGAATCCTCTCCGCCTTCTCCAGCAATAGGTGATGCAAGGGCGTGTAAGGCAGCATGACCCCGATCCAATCCTGCTTGGGAGCTACTTCATGGGCGATTCCTGATTCGGATCTGCGCCTGAGCAGCACGATCGGCCGCGCCGGCGAAAGGAGCAGCTCCCCTTCCGGCCGATTCAACAAGGCGTGTCTTTTGACCGTTTCGAGGTCGGGCATCATCAACGCGAAAGGCTTATCCACGCGCAAGGTGCGATTCCTCAATTCGAGGACAGCCATTGCGTTCGTCGCGTCGCAGGCAAGGTGAAATCCTCCCAATCCCTTTACCGCCAGAATCTTTCCCTGCCGGAGCAGTTCCCGCGCCCGATCGATGGCGTTCATCCCAGTCACCGCCTCTTTTGAGCCATCGGTGGATTCCAACCAGACTTGGGGTCCGCACTCAGGGCAGGCCACGGGCTGCGCATGAAAGCGTCGGTCGCGCGGATCGGTATATTCGCGCTCACAGGCCGGACACATGTCGAAGGGTGCCATGGTCGGGGTCGGCCGGTCGTAGGGAATATCCTGAATGATGGTAAAGCGCGGTCCGCAGTTGGTGCAGTTGATGAACGGATAGCGGTACCGCCGGTCGTCCGGGTCGAATAACTCGCGCAGGCAGTCCTCACAAATGGACACATCCGGCGAGATGGGTTGGAATGCTCCCTCCACAGCCTCGGAGTGAACGATATCGAACGAAGTGAATCGATTGACCGGCCGGATGGACACGGTCAGGTCGTCGATGCGTGAAAGCGGCGGAGCCTCCTCCCGCAACAAGTTAATGAAAGTATCGAGAACGTCCCGCTCCCCATCCACTTCGATTTCCACCCCGGCGGAGGTATTTTTCACCCATCCCCGAAGTTTTAGCCGGTCCGCCAACCCGTACACGAACGGACGAAAACCCACCCCCTGAACGATGCCCGAGATATGGACGCGCATTCCCTGCATGCTATTTCCGGGCGCGCTCCAGCAGCCAGTGGATCCAGGATTCGAGTCCCTCCCCTGTGCGGCAGGAGATCGGGAAAGTCACAAGGCCCGGGTTGAGGGCCTGCACGCCCAGCTCGAAATACTCCATGCGGAAGGATACGTAGGGCAGAAGATCGATCTTGTTGATCACCAACGCGTCGACGCCCCGATACATGCCGGGGTATTTATAGGGCTTGTCATCGCCCTCCGGCACAGAGGCGATCAGCACGGATCTATGGGTGCCCAGTTTGAAGCTCGCAGGACAGACCAGATTGCCCACATTCTCAACGATCAACAGATCGAAACGGGTCACCTCCAGCTGCTCAAGCGCCCCGTGCAGCATGACGGCATCCAGATGACATTCTCCGCCGGTATTGACCTGGATCGCCGCTCCGGCTCCAGCCTGTGCGGCGCGGTCGGCATCGATCGAGGTGGCGATGTCTCCATCCACTACTGCCACCCGCAGTCGGTCGGTGAGTCGCGGCAAGGTTTGCTCGATCAACGAAGTCTTGCCTGCGCCGGGAGAGGCCATCAAATTGATGGAAAAGACGCCGGCTGCGTCGATGCGGGCGCGGTTCTCCCCGGCCACGCGATCATTGGCACTGAGGATGTTCTCCACAACAGGAATGTTCTGAGGCATGCCGGGTTACTCCTTGGCTTTCACTGCTCCTGCGCGACTCCTCCGGGAGTTCGGCAGGCCCTTGCCCGTCATGTACCGTACCGTTCCCAGGGAAAGAATCGAACAACGGGATTGTAATCCACAAGTCGTACAGCACTCGCCATCCGGACCGATTTCGATCATCTTTCCTTTTTGCACGAGTTGTTCGATCATGGAAAGGACAGCCGAAGGTTGTGCCTGCAATTCGCGGCTGATCTCGGAGAGGCTGAGCCCGTTTTCCCTGCTTTCAAGCAGATGGAGCAAGTCGATCAACATAAAGTTCACCCAAATCCGAGTAACCGGCCAACTTGATAGAGCATGAAGGCGGCCATCCAGGCTACAACGGTCTGGTATGCAGCCGAGATCACTGCCCATGAACTCCCGAATTCATGCTTGATCGCTCCCAGCGTCGCGACACAGGGAACGTAGAGAAGTACAAACACCACAAATGCCAGCGCGCTCAGCGGCGTGAATCCCTCCCGCAGGGCAAGGCTCAGGGCTGTGTCCTGACTGCCGACCTCTTCATCCACCAACCGCACTCCGGGGACGATGCTAAGCAGGATCCTCACCGAACTGACGCAGGCCTCCATAAATCCGCGACCGATCTCAATCAGGTCGTCGCGGAATGTACCGGCTTCTTGATTAAGAATTCCGTCACCGTCCAGGTAAATCTGGCTCAGGGTGCTGACGACGACCTCCTTGGCCATGAAACCTGTCAGGAGCGCACCTCCGGTCTCCCAGTTTCCAAATCCCAGGGGGGCGAAGGCCGGCGAAATGGCTCCGCTCAATCTCCCAAACCATGAGTGTCTTTGGTCATTCACCCCCCACGGAAGGTTGAGCAGCAGCCACATGATCGTGGAAGCCAGAAGGATCACCGTACCTGCCCGGCGGATGAATTCCCGCGTGTTCTCCCAGGTGTGAATCGACAGGCTTTTCAGCGCGGGAGTGCGATAGGGGGGCAGTTCCAGCACAAAGGCCGAGGAGGCATCCGGTTTCAGGATGGTACGGGTAAAGATCATTCCGGCCAGCATGGCGACCAGAATGCCAAGCGCATACATCGCCCAGATGACCGTGCCCGCACGTTCCCCGAAGAATGCCAGCCCGAATACCACGTACACGGGAAGGCGCGCCGAACACGACATCAATGGAATGAGTAGTGCAGTCAGGATGCGATCGCGGCGGCCGGCGATCGTGCGTGTGGCATATACCGCTGGGACGGCGCAACCAAACCCGAGGATCATAGGGATGAAGGATTTCCCATGCAGGCCGACGAAACGCATGAAGCGATCCATCACAAACGCCGCGCGGGACATGTAGCCTGAATCCTCCAAGATTGCAAGGAAGAAGTACAGGATCATCAAACCGGGAACGAAAACCAGCACGCCTCCGACTCCGGCGACAATTCCGTCGATTACGAGCGAGTGAATCCACGCCGGGGCAGGTGCAAGGTCCAGCAGCAGGCTCAACCAGCGGGCAATCGGACCGTTGATGACCGCGTCCGTCCAATCCAGGAAAGGGGAGGAGACATCGATCACAAGGCGAAAGACGACATACATGACCGTGAAGAAGACTGGCAGGCCGATCCACTTGTGAGTGACAATGTCGTCGATGCGATCGGTGAGGCTGACGCGATCCAGCTTTGGGCGGTGCAGCGACTGGCGCACCAGGCCGTTGATGTAACCATAGCGCCGGTCGGCGGTGAGCAGCTCCACTTCATCCCCCAGCATGTCCTTCAAATGACCCGCGGCTTGTTTGGCACGCGCCAGGATCTGCGCGCCGTTCGGCAGGTCGCGCACCCGGCCCAGGATCTCAGCGTCAGCCTCGAGCAGTTTTAGGGCCAGCCAGCGCCTGGAAAAACGGCCTGTATCGAATTTCAATTCCTCGAAGGCGGAGATGAGTTTTTCGATCTCCCGTTCGATCTTGCCGCCGTAGTCCAGCCGGAAAGGGGACCGTGTGACCGTCATGGGATTCCTAAAACCCGGCGTGATTCGCCGTCATTGAGAGCAAATCGGATATCCCCTCACCCCGGTTCGCGCTCGTCGGCAGGATGGGTGTGTTCCCGAGCAATTGTGAAAGTTGATCGATGTTGATGCGGGCTCCCTCCCTGCGCAGCGCATCCGACATATTGAGCGCGACCACCACAGGGACTTCAAGCTCCAGCAGCTGAACGGTGAGATACAGATTGCGTTCGAGGTTGGTCGCATCCACCACGTTGATCACCACATCCGGATGTTCGTCGATGATGTAATCCCGGGCAATGATCTCCTCGGGGGAGAAGGCGGACAGGCTGTACGCGCCCGGCAGATCCACAATGCGGATCGTCCGGCCGTTCACCTCAACCTCTCCCTCCTTTCGTTCGACCGTCTTGCCCGGCCAGTTGCCGGTATGCTGGCGCAATCCGGTCAGCATGTTGAAGATGGTGGACTTGCCGGCGTTTGGATTACCAGCCAGGGCGATGGTCAGGTCAGCCATGGCGATCCTTCCCGTGAGGATGAAGGACCACCTCGATCAGCGCGGCTTCCTCGCGGCGCAAGGCAAGGCGGTATCCCTTGATTCGATATTCCACCGGATCGCCCAACGGCGCCAGCCGCTCGATCCGTATGATCTCGCCCTTGACGATGCCCATCTCCATAAATCGCCTGCGCAGGGTGTTCTTTCCGTTGATACGCAGGATGATACATTTTTGGCCGGGTTTCAGGAGATGTAGAGGGATGGGGTCGGTCATTTGATCTGTTTCCATTCAATGCGATGCCAAGGGTTGGATGAGGATCATTTCCGCCATGTTCATCCCAAGCGCGAATTCCCTGCCCTCCACTTCGAGGGTCAACGGCCCCTGCATGGGAGCGGATTCACGCAGGATGACCTCGCGTCCGGGCAGCAGATGCCGATCCTGCAGGTACTTCAATACCTCCGTATCGGTGGCGGTCACAGCCAGTAGGCGCGCACGGACTCCCACCGCCGCACTGCTTAGCGGGATTCCATCAACCGGTGAAAAGGTTCCATCCGTCGCCGGGATCGGATTGCCGCGCGGGCAGGTGGTCGGGTTCCCCAGAAATTCCGCCAGAGCTTCCGTCACCTCCGGCGCGGTGGCGTGTTCGAGCAGGCAGGCAAATTCGTACACGTGAGCCCATTCGATGTGCAAATGGTCGTACAGGAAACATTCCCACAATCGCTGTCGACGAAGGACGTTTCCAGCCGCCTGCCTGCCCTTTAGAGTGAGGGAGATACCTTTGTAGGGTTTGTGAGTAACCAGGCCTTGTTCATCTAGGCGCCTGACCATCTCATTCGCAGAGACCTGCGTCACGCTCAAACGTTCTGCCAGGCGGCTGACCGTGGCCGCTTGTCGCGGGCCCATTTCGGCCATCGCCTTCAGATACATTTCTGCACTTCTACTCATGTGCTTGTCGGACATAAGGTCAGCCTGTAGATAATTTTATGGCTTGCCTTATTATCATATTCTCCCCCGGCTCTTTCAATGGATGGATGTCATCCGGATAGGGGAGAAAAGTAATCGACCTCCCCGCTCGAGAATCCAGTCAGGTCAGTGAAGCCGCTTGTTTCAGCAGATCATCGAAATGAAGCTGATCGTGATAGATCCCGATCCGCAGGGTGACGATCAAATTGCACCACCCGAAGAGCGGGTCATACAGATACAGGTTCCCGAGCACGTCCTCATCCTTGCCTTCGTAGAACTGGCGCACCTGTCGATGAATGGAACGCAATTCCGAGGTCAGATGATCGAGCGGAAAAA
>VGNF01000079.1 GCA_016866195.1 Chloroflexota bacterium
CCGCGAGATTTATTTTGCGCTGTACCAGGCATTGGCCAACCCGGTGACGGATGAAAACCTGTATGAAAAATACCCGAAGGATTTCTTCGACCTGATCATCGTGGACGAGTGCCATCGCGGATCGGCAAATGAATTCGGCAGTTGGCGCAAAATACTGGAGTATTTTGAGTCTGCAACGCAAATTGGCATGACGGCGACGCCTAGACGGACTGACAACATTGACACTTACGAATACTTCGGCGACCCGATCTACACCTACAGCCTGCGGCAGGGAATTGAAGATGGTTTTCTTGCGCCATATCGGGTTTATCGTGTCATCTCCGATGTGGACGCGAGCGGACTGCAAATTGACCCGGGCGTTTTGGATCGTTTCGGGCGTGAAATTCCACCCGACATTTACGGGACGAAAGACTTCGAGCGGTTGATTTCCCTTCTGTCTCGTACCGAAGTTGTGGCAAAGCATTTGACCGAGTATCTCAAACGCACCAATCGTTTTGACAAGACGATTGTATTTTGTGTAGATCAGGAACACGCGCTCGATATGCGGATGGCGCTGAATAACGCCAACGCCGATTTGACGCGCGTCCACCTGCACTACGTGGAGCGCGTGGTTTCGGACGAAGGCTCGGTGGGACGCGGGCATTTGGATAACTTCCAGGACCCTGAAAAAGAGTTGCCTGTCATTCTTACCACGTCGCAAATGTTGACCACGGGCGTGGACGCGCCGACCTGCCGCAACGTGGTGTTGTTCAAGCCGGTCAATTCGATGATTGATTTCAAGCAGATCATCGGGCGCGGGACGCGGGTATCCGAAGAGCACAATAAATTCTGGTTCACGATCATCGACTACGTGGGCGCGACGCAATTGTTCTATGACCCGGCTTTCGATGGCGACCCGGTGCGCGTGACCAGGACGGAGATCGACGCGGCAGGCAATGAAACCGAAGTGCAGGATAGCGAAGAAGGCACGCTGGAAGGCCCTCACCCCGGCCCTCTCCCAATGGGAGAGGGGGCAGATATGCGGACTAGGGAACTGCCGCGCAAGTATTACGTGGATAATGTGGAAGTGTATATCGCCGGGGAACAGGCCTTCGAATTGGACCCGGAAGGCAATATCCTGCGGACAATGGAATTCACCGACTACGTGACGGACCACGTGCGCCGCCTGAACCTGACCGCTGAGCACCTGCGCCAGGCCTGGCCGTTGACCGAGCAGCGGCGTGAGATCGTGGAGCAGTTGCGCCAGCGCGGGATCGACCCGGAGCACCTGGCGGCAGTGACCCATCACGAAGACGCCGACGCGCTCGACCTGCTCCTGCACGTAGCCTATAACGCCCCACTGGTGACGCGCCGCGAGCGGGCGGAGAAGTTGCGCCAGAAGAAGGCGAACTTCTTCAACACGTTTACGCCTGCGGCAAGGGATATATTGAATTCGTTGCTGGAGAAATACGCCGATTATGGCATTGGCGAGTTCGACCAGTTGCCGCGCGTGTTGCAGGTCTCGCCGTTCGACCAGTATGGCTCGACATATGAGATTTACCAGTTGTTTGGCGGGGCGGAGAAGTTATTGCAGGCGGTGGATGAGATGCAGAAATTTTTGTATGAATAAACTAACATCCATGTCGTTGCGAGCCCCGCACTTTGGGGCGAAGCAATCTCCTGTTATATGGAGTACCCTAGGAAAGATGAGATTGCTTCGTCGCTCACTGTCGTTCGCTCCTCGCAACGACATGTAAATGAGTAAATAATGGCAATTGACAAACAATATTGCGTTTATATTATGACGAATGCACACAACACTGTGCTATATACTGGCGTGACCAACAATTTGGCGCGCAGGGTGTATGAGCATAAGAACGGGTTGGGAAGTACGTTTGTGAAAAAGTACAATGTTCATAAGTTGGTATATTACGAGATTGGTAATGACGTTAATGCTGCAATTGCACGAGAGAAAAAAATCAAGGGCGGTTCGCGGAAGAAGAAGGTTGATTTGATAAACAAGATAAATCCTGAGTGGAAGGATTTGTATGAGGAAATAAAGTAACCAGCATGTCGCTGCGAGCGGTTTTTGCGAAGCAATCCCCTCGTTACAGGAGACTGCTTCGTCGGTAAGAGCAAAAGCCCTCCTCGCAGCGACATATCAAATCGGGAGATTGCTTCGTCGCAACGACATGATATAAATGGGACATTATGCCAAAGAAAACAACTCAACCAGCGCCACAGCAAAATTCAAAAGCCTCGCTTTCCTCGCTCATCAAATCTGCCCGCGACATTATGCGGAAGGATGCGGGTTTGAACGGCGATTTGGATCGGTTGCCGCAGTTGTCGTGGATTCTGTTTTTGAAGTGTTACGACGATCTGGAGATGCGGCGCGAGGAGGATGCGAAGTTAGAGCGGAAGCAATACAAGCCTGTGATTCCGTCGCCGTGGCGGTGGCGGGATTGGGCGTCGGATGAGGATAACGGGGCGACGGGCGAGGATCTGGTCAAGTTCGTCAATGACGGGTTGCTGCCTGCGCTGCGCGGGCTGACGGGGTCGGATGAACGCTTGAAGGTGGCGGAGGTATTCAAGGAGACGTACAACCGCATGTTGAGCGGCTACCTGCTGCGGGATGTGGTGGACCTGGTGGATAACATCCACTTTCAGTCGAAGGATGAGATCTTTACGCTGGCGCATTTGTATGAGTCGATGTTGAAGGAGATGCGCGACGCGGCAGGCGGGGCGGGCGAGTTCTACACGCCCCGTCCCGTGGTCAAACTGATCGTAGACAGAGTCAAGCCGCGGCTGGGAGAGACCGTTCTCGATCCCGCTTGTGGCACGGGCGGATTTTTAGTCGAGTCGTATGAGTATCTTAAGCCGCGAGTCAAAAAATCCACAGAGCAGGAAACGCTGCAAAGCAAAACGTTGTTCGGGGTGGAGAAGAAGCCGCTGCCGTATCTGTTGAGCACGATGAACCTGTTGCTGCATGGGATCGAGACGCCGAACATCCGCCGCGATAACGCGTTGAAGAATCCGCTGAACGAGATCGGGGAGAAAGACCGCTTCGATGTGATCGTGACGAACCCGCCCTTCGGCGGCGAGGAGGAGGCGGGCATTCAGTTGAACTTCCCCGAGAATACGCGCGCCAGCGAGACGGCGCTGTTGTTCATGCAGTTCATCATGCGCTCGCTCAGGCATGGCGGACGCTGCGGCGTGGTAGCGCCGAATGGATTCCTTTTCGGTGATGGAGTCGCGGCGCGGGTGAAGGCGCAGATGCTGCGGGACTTCAACCTTCATACGATCATCCGACTGCCCAACGGGGTGTTCGCGCCGTATACGTCCATCCCGACTAATTTGCTGTTCTTCGATCGGACTCAGCCGACGGTTGATATCTGGTTCTATGAGCATGTTCTCCCCGAAGGCGTGAAGAACTATACCAAGACGCGCCCGATGCAGTTCGAGGAGTTCCAGCTGATTTTGGATTGGTGGGATAACCGAGTTGAGAATGAACGCGCGTGGAAAGTTCCTGCGTCGAGCCTGATTCAAACGAACGGTGGCGGCGATGTGGTCTCGGTCAATCTCGACATCAAGAACCCCAGCCGCAAAGAGGACTTGGAACACCTGCCGCCTGCCGAGTTGGCGGAGAGTATTCTCGCCAAGGAGAAGCAGATTGCGGCGGTTATTGAAGAAATCAAGTCTTTGCTGGCAAAGGGTGGATAAATGACAAACGGTTGGCAGGAAGTTTTGCTTGGTGATGTTCTGACCGAACGAAGAGAAACGCCATCTCCTGAAAGTTTGGATAATGGCGAAGTAAGCATTGTCAGCAAGATTAGTTTCAGCGAAGGGAAAATTGAACTTCGTGCTGATAGTAAGACCAAAACAGGAATGATTCTTGCACAACCTGGTGATTTGGTTATTTCAGGAATTAACGCAACAAAAGGTGCTATTGCAATTTATCCTGAAACAGCACGAAAACCTATCGCCGCGACAATTCACTATGGCGCTTACATTCCGAATAAAGAAAGAGTTGATGTTCAATATCTTTGGTGGTTTCTGAGAAGCGCAGCCTTTCGAGAGATTGTTCAAGATCATATTCCTGGTGGAATCAAAACTGAATTGAAATCCAAAAGATTTCTTGCTGTGCCAATACCCTTGCCGCCTTTGAAAGAACAAAAAAAGATTTTGGCACACATCGAGTTGCTGTCAAAACGGGTCAAGGATGCCAAACGTCTGCGGGAAGATGCGGATAATACAACAGATGCTTTTCTTCGTTCAACACAAGATGCAATATTCTTGGGCTTAGTCAATTTAGGAATATCCGAGTTTAAGGAAAATGCAAATGAGTTGCTCAAACGTACTTTGCGTAAACGACGTGAATATTGGGAAGATGTTATTCGAGCAAAAGGTAAAGACCCAAGTAAGGGAAAATATGAACCACCGCAAGAATTAGCTGCAAATGATTTACCCAAACTACCAGAAAATTGGTGCTGGGTTACTTGGGACATGGTGCTTGCTTTTGAAGATGGCGCATTTCGGAGAGGTCCCTTTGGGAGCACGCTTACAAAATCTATTTTCGTCGAAAGCGGCTATAAGGTTTACGAACAATACTGTCCAATCAATGACGATTGCTCGTTCGGACGGTATTACATAACCCCCCAAATGTTCAAGAAACTGAGGTCGTTTGAAGTAAAAGCTGGCGATTATCTCATCAGTTGTTCGGGAGTCACGTTAGGACGAATCACACGAGTGCCTGAAGGTTCTGAAGAAGGTGTTATTAACCAAGCGTTACTTCGAGTTCGTATTAACGAAGAAATAATCGACTCAACTTACTTCAAGTATTGCTTTCGGGCTCCATTCTTTCAGAAGATGCTTTTTGCAAATTCAACAGGCTCTGCTATTCCCAATCTGAAAGGCGTGAAAGAATTGAAAGCAATTCCTTTGCCGTTACCCCCGCTCGACGAACAGCAGCGAATTGTCGCTTATCTGGATGGGTTGCAGGCGAAGGTCAATGCGTTGCGGGAGTTGCAGTCGCAAAGTCAAGAGGAATTGGATGCTTTGTTGCCGTCCGTGCTGGATGGGGCGTTTAAGGGAGAACTATAGCCCCCTCTGTCCGTTGGACATCTCCCCCAAATACGACGATAGTGCTGTCGAATTTGGGGGAGAACTGGCAAGTGAGATTTTTATGAACACTGAGTATGTTTCCAAAATTTTGATTTCAAGAGCACAAGTCCCTCCCCAATTTCGACGTGCTCTCCGTCGCAATTGGGGAGGTTAGGAGGTGAAGAAATGCCGCGTCCACCCAGAAGCAACTCAAAAACCAGAACCTGTGCCATCGAACTCAGAAAAGAACTCACTCCCGCCGAAGGAAAACTGTGGTCACGGATTCGCAACGACCAGTTGGGTGTAAATTTTCGAAGGCAACATGCCATCGGAAACTTCATCCCCGACTTTGTTTGTATTGAAAAGAAACTCATCATCGAACTGGATGGCAGTCAACACTTGGAGCAGGAAGAGTACGACAAAGAAAGAACCCAATATCTCGAATCGCAAGGCTACAAAGTGATCCGCTTTTGGAATAATGATGTGATGAACAATATCGAGTGAGTTATACTTGCCATCATGAACGCATTGGAGAAACAAGAATGATTCTCGGAAACGAACAGCGGCGTATTGTCGCTTATCTGGATGGGTTGCCCCCTTCGCTCCGCTTCGGGGATCTGCGACAGGCGAAGGTCAATGCGTTGCGGGAGTTGCAGTCGCAAAGTCAAGAGGAATTGGATGCATTACTGCCGTCCGTGTTGGATAGGGCGTTTAAGGGAGAGTTGTGATATGGCAAGAAAAAGAAAACCCCAGACAAACAAGGCTGTTCTTGAAAACTTCGCCCACAAATTAACGTCAAAAGACCCTAAAAGGAAGTTCAAAATAAATCCCAAAGGCGAAATCAGTATGTCCGATGCAATATCGGAACTGATTGAGCCATTCAAGGATGATGCGTCTGATTACGATGGCTTTCGTAATTTGGTCACTTATGGTTGTATTGCCTGGAACGCCGCCAATTTGCCCGTCAAAGAACAGGATGACCTGATCAACAAAATGTTTGCGGCGATTCCACACAACATGGAAGATCGCCTTGAATTACTCGGACTTATCACAGAACTAATGGATAGAAAGAAGAAGATGTTTCCTAATGTTTCAAGAATGGTCGTTGATTTCAAAGTCACGGATCAGGGAAAAAACTTCCATATTCCGGTAGCGTCTACGTTGGAGAAGCAGGAGAGTACAAAGTGAACGATTTGCAGGCGAAGGGCAATACGCTGCGGGAGTTGCAGTCTGCGAGCGGGAACTCTCGGCTGAAGATATTGAGCATTATCGGAAGGTGGTCGTGGCGCTGAAGGAGACAATCCGCTCGATGGGCGAGGTGGATGATGTGATTGAGTCCGCTGGCGGGTGGCCGGTGAAGTAGAGGATCATAGTTACGAAAGGAGTGTTCCATGACTTGGAGATTGTCCCTCGATCCCTACGGTAATGGCGTAATCGGTTCAGACGACTGCGATGGCGGCGGCGTCAAATTGACCGGCTTGCGTGATGTGCGCGAACTGGTAGAGTGCATAGATGTACTCATCCGCGAAGGCGGGCGGCGCAACTTCATCCGCGAAGATGGCGCCCTGGTGGAAGTCTATGCCAGCCAGTCGCGGCCCGGGAAGTATGTCATCGAGCGCCAGGATGGGGCATGGGCGCGCTTGAGTCGCGAAGACCTGCGCGACCTGCGCAACGAACTCCTGCGGCGGGTCAGTGGTCAACAAGGGCAATATCAGGGCGAAGTGGAACGTTTGCAGCCACCAGACCGGGAAGATGGGGTCAACAACTTCACACGCAAGATGAGCCAATTGAACCAGATGAACAACGAACTCACCGAAGGCACGCTGAAGCGTTTGGAAGGCTATGCAGACCTTCTGGCAAAACTTCGTGGTGGCAGGAAGTGAGACTTACCAGGCTTCGAGGGCGCTCGATGAATCTCTGGCGAGATGCGCGGGAGGAGACGATGTCCCTGGCGGAGGAGGCGGGGGGGGCGGAGGCCGAGATTGATGAGAGGGTGAAGAGTCTGTACGGGATATAATCAACGTATGAGCGCCCTATTTCCCGACACCCATCCCAAAATGGAAGCGATGCAGATCGAGATCATTCGCCGTATGCCATCATGGAAGAAAATATCCATTATGGAAGGGTTGAATGAAACCGTCAAAGCGCTGGCAATCAGCGGGATCAAGGAACGACACCCCAACGCAACCCCGCAGGAAATTCAGCGTTTGTTGGCAGAACTGGCGCTTGGCGCGGAACTGGCGCGAAAGGTGTACGGACATGCAAATTGAAACCACTCGAATTACGCTGCTTGTGACGCAAACCCTTGAACGCATTGGAATTATGTACGCCGTGGGCGGCTCGTTTGCCAGTTCCCTGCATGGCGTCATGCGCTCCACGCTGGACGTGGACATTGTGGCAGATATGCGGCTCGAACACATCCCGCCATTGGTTGCCGCCCTCTCCCAAGAGTTTTACGCCGACGATGAAATGATGAAAGATGCCATCGAACGTCACAGCAGTTTCAACCTGATCCATTACGAAACCGCCTTCAAAGTCGATATCTTTATTCGGAAAACGCGTCCCTTCGACCAAATGCAACTGGAGCGGCGCAGAATGTCGGTCATTGTCACCGACCCCGAACAAAGCGTGTACGTGGTCAGCCCCGAAGACATTATTCTGGCAAAACTCGAATGGTATCGCAGCGGCGGCGAAGTCTCCGACCGTCAATGGCGCGACATTCTCGGCGTGCTGAAAACCCGCGCCGGCGGACTCGACTTGGATTATTTACTACAGTGGGCAGGGGAACTCAAGGTCGCAGATTTATGGGAACGCGCCTTGAAGGAATTGGGATGAACGTGAAATTCCTGCGCGAGATCTGGTTGGAGCCTGCCGAGCGCGTTCGCGCCAGCCGCAATCCGCTGGAGAGTCCGCCTGTCCCGAGCGCAGCGGAGGGCCGCCACGCTGACGAATGAGGAGATGAAAGCGCCGAAAGAGTTTCTTGAAAAAAATGGAATTGGCCTGATCCATCACGAGGAAACCAATGAGTAAAAAAGAAAAACGTAAAGTATCGAAAGGCACCGGCAAGCGATATACGTCCACCAAACCCAGGCCGCAGGCCGAACCGGCGCGGAGCGTCCGCCCGCCCGAGCGCACCTATGCGGAAAAAGTCCTGCGCAAGCGCATCCCGGAATTCGCCTTCCGGGGCGAACGCTTCAGGGCGGATTTCGAAAAAGCGATGGAACTCTATTCCGGGCAAAAACCGGGCGTACACGAGCCGCTCTCCCTCGACGAAAATGAACTTCCGGCATTCCAGGAATGGTACTTTTTTGATTACGTCACCCTCTCCGGCAAACGGATCATTGACCTGTTCCTTGAGGAGGTGGGTCCGCGGTTGAACAGCGAACAGCGCGCCATGCTGGAGGATTGGCTGGTCTGGAACCGGGCGCGCCTGCTGGAATTCCAGGAGATCAAACCGGGGATCGGCGTGGTGGTGCAGGACCTGTTGAGCGACGAAGTTTTCGAGGTGAACGATATCTCCGCCTCCCACACCGCCACCCGCTGGACCTTTGGCCTGCTCCGACCGATCCGCACGGCAGGGTGGGTATCGTTCACCGGATCGGCCCTGTTGCTGCCCCCCATGGAAAAAGAAGGCGTCCTGAAGGCGGCGCGGAATCTCTGGAATAAGTACCGGGCAAAAAATCCGAAGGCAGGCATTCCCGATTTCTATCGTGAAAACAGCCTGCTCCTGCTCCAGTTCTGCCGGAAGGCCCACGAAAGGACCTCCAGGCCTCCAATCGCGCTCTCGGCTGAGGGGCATGCGCTGGTCCTCGCCCACGCCAGATACCGATTGTGTGGCGACTCGCGCCAGGTCGAAGCCATGCTGGATGACACCAAGGAATTCATCTGCACCGGCGACTCCGAAGAACATCGCGGGGCGCTGCACTATTACTGGATCCTGCGCGGGCGGTCCCATGTTCCGCAGGCAAAAGGAAAACCGGAGGAATACGCTGTCCTCTTGAGAACGGAATGGACAGAAGGCCCAGGTCGTCCCAGTTTCCTTAACCTGGGCGACCTGATCCTGGCAAAGGAATGGCTGGAACTGGAGTGTCTCTCACGCGAACGTCTGAAGGTCGGCAAAGCCCTGCTCGAAAGCACGCTGGGTG
Source organism: Chloroflexota bacterium (assembly GCA_016866195.1). Classification (GTDB taxonomy): domain Bacteria; phylum Chloroflexota; class Anaerolineae; order Anaerolineales; family Villigracilaceae; genus VGNF01. Next base: position 9,225 of record VGNF01000079.1, read on the forward strand.
GGCTGATCTCGCATCAGGGCGACCGGTACGAAGATATGGAATCAGCCCTGGACGCGAACGATCCCAAGCCTGCCCGGAACCGGACGAAGATTTCCAGCAAGGATGCCAGGGCTTTTGAAGAACTCGAAGAAGGGATGCTCCACCGCCTGACCAGGGACTGGCTCGACCAGCCGTTCATCGCCGGGAAACTCACTCCCCGCCAGGCAGTGAGAACTCCCGAAGGGCGCAGGAAAGTGATCGAGATCCTCAAGCAGATCGAATATAACAACGAACTTCGTCTCCAGAGTGGCGAAGGACCAACGATTTTTGCAGATTACATCCGCACGGAACTTGGCCTGGGTCAGTAGGGAACCGGCCATGGTAAAAAAAACCTTCCCATCGCGTTTCGGCAAACTACCACCGCTCTATCGTTTCATCCTGAACCCCCATAAAGAGTTGCGCTGTTCAACCTGCCCGGATTGCGCCGGGAAGACATTGGTGCGCAAAGTTCCGTTGGTGGTGGCTGTTCTACCAGAGCAGATCGCCACCATTAATAAACACTGCCGCTATTGCCCCAGGTGCGACATCCTCATCGTCCACAAGGACGAACTGGAACGCATGCTGGTCATCGCCTTCGAAAAGCGCGCCCCAAAAGTCATTGGCAACGAATACCTTGTGATAGGCGTCCTAGAACCGACCGCATGGCGCAGGCGCGAGAAGGACAGTTTATTGGTTGCCAGTTTACCTGAGTATGTCCATGATATTAAAGAATACCTGGAATTAGAATTCATCCCGGCTCATTGGGGACCGGCCTCACCCGCCGCCCCGCCTCCTCGCTGAATTACTTTACCTACGTGTGGGCGCTCCGCGACAGGCGAAGGTCAATGCGTTGCTTGCCCCAGTTCTTTTGGGGCGGGAGTTGCAGTACGCGGGCGGGGAGGAATTGGGGACCGGCCTCACCCGCCGCCCCGCCTCCTCGCTGAATTACTTTACCTACGTGTGGGCGCTCCGCGACAGGCGAAGGTCAATGCGTTGCTTGCCCCAGTTCTTTTGGGGCGGGAGTTGCAGTCCGCGGGCGGGGAGGAATTGTCCGCTTTGATGCCGTCCGTGCTGGCTAGGGCTTTCAAAGGTGAATTGTGATGAAAAACTGTCCACGAATAAAATCTTTCACGAATACTCGAATAGCGGGCGGCGCGTTCGTGCATTCGTGGTCCATTCGTGGATGGCTTTTGGGCGCGAAGGTCAACGCGCTGCGGGAGTTGCAGTCCGCGGGCGGGGAGGAGTTGTCCCTGCGGGATGCTTCGCGATCCGTGTTGGAGCCGTCCGTGTTGGATAGGGCGTTCAAGGGTGAATTATGAAAAAAGCCCCCTCCGCCTTCGGCGCCTCCCCCAAATACGACAATGAAAATGTTGTATGCGGATTCAGTCTACCCCTTGTCGGATTTGAGGGAGAACTGGTGATTGAGCTTATTTATGAACACTGGGAGTGTTTCTAAAATTTTGATTTCAAGAGCACAAGTCCCTCCCCAATTTCGACGTGCTCTCCGTCGCAATTGGGGAGGTTAGGAGGGGAAGAAATGCCGCGCCCGTCCAGAAGCGACCCGAAAACCAGAACCCGCGCCATCGAACTCAGAAAAGAACTCACTCCCGCCGAAGGAAAACTGTGGTCACGGATTCGCAACGACCAGTTGGGTGTAAATTTTCGAAGGCAACATGCCATTGGAATTTATATCCCCGATTTCGTCTGTATCCACAAGAAACTCATCATTGAACTGGACGGAAGTCAGCATTTGGAGCAGGAAGAATACGATAAAGAGAGAACAAAATATCTGGAGACGCAAGGCTATAGAGTGATCCGCTATTGGAATAATGATGTGATGAACAATATCGAGTGAGTTATACTTGCCATCATGAACGCATTGGAGAAACAAGAATGATTCTCGGAAACGAACAGCGGCGCATTGTCGCCTATCTGGATGGGTTGTACCCTGGCGGGCATCTTCGACAGGCGAAGGTCGATGCGTTCCCGCTCGCTGCGCTCGGGGACGATGTGCGGGAGTTGCAGTCCCCAAAGGGGATGCTATCCGCGGGCGGGGAGGAGTTGTCCCTGCGGGATGCTGTGCAATCCGCGATGATGTCATTGCGACCCCTGCCTCCCCGGCAGGATCAGGTGAGCGTTCGCCGCGACGGGGCAATCCCCCGTTCGAAGAGATTGCTTCGCCATCATCCGCAATGACCAACAGACAGCGGGCGGCCTTCGAAAGCCGCCGCCATGTAATCGACAGGAGGTCTCCATGAAAACCCGGCTCTTCCTTGCCATCTTCGTCCTTCTCTCGACCTTGCCTGCCTGCGTCCCGGCCTCCGGCGACCTGGCGTTGGAATGCGCCGCGCCGCACGCCGCCCTGGCCAACCTGCGGGCAATGTATCCCTTCCCCGACCATTTCGACGATGCAGAAAACCCGGTCAAACAGGGCGGTGAGTTCGATGTGATGCAATACTTCGACATCTTCACCCATCTTTCCATGCGCCAGGGTTACGTGCTCGACTATGTCTACGTCTTCGACGGCATGGGCGGTTACCCGCTGCTCTATGTTCGTCCGGCGGGCCAGGCGCCATACGCCAGCCAGCGGGAATTGTACGAGTCCCAAGCCGCGACGGAGGCCTACATGGATTATGTCGAGACCGACGACAGTCCCGCCGGCTATCTCGAATATATCCTGCTGGCCGGCGTCGCCTCTAAGTTCTATCTCTGGTGGCATGCCAACTACAACGACGCTTCGATCCTCTGCGGCAGGCAGGAAGTGCACGCGATCCTCTCCGGCCTGGGGGAGTTCGGCAGCCCGATGCCGCTCTCCTCGCGCCTGCGCGCCTACCTGCTCCGGGATGTCGCCCCGCAGGTCGTGATCGCGGAGGAGACGGTCGAGGTGCGGGTGGTCATCTTCACCCAGTGGGGCGGCTTCTACCGCCAGGTATTCACCATCCAGCGCGCCCTGCCGCACAACATTCTCGACTTCACCGAAGAGAACCTGGCGCCCTACGACTGCGGCATCATGTTCTAGTTTGACAGAAGCCCATCCCTCGGCTACACTTGCCCAATCTTTTCCGAAGGAGTCTGGCAATGGACATCCATGCTGTCGATGATTCTGTCACCCGCCGGATCCAGGCCATGGTGCAGCGTGTGCAGGGATTGAAGGAACACGACCTGTATTTCTACAACCAGCCGGTGAGCGAGATCCGCGGCGGGGCCAAGGTCATCGTGCGGGGACGTGAGATGGGGATGTACGCCTCGTACAGTTACCTGGGCCTGATCGGCCACCCGCGCATCAATGCCGCCGCCAAATCTGCCGTGGACAAATACGGCACCGGCACCAACGGCGTCCGCACCCTGGCGGGTTCGCTCTCCATCCACACCGAACTGGAAGAAACGATCGCCGCCTTCAAAGGCGCAGAAGCCGCCATCACCTACACCTCCGGCTATTCCACCAACCTGACCGTCATCTCGACCCTGATGGGGCGCGGCGACTGGGTCATTTCGGATAAACTCAACCACGCCTCCATCGTGGACGGCTGCCTGATGTCGGGCGCCGAGTTCCGCCGCTTCAAACACAACGACATGGAAGAACTGGAAAAACGCCTCCAGCAGGCCCCGTCGGACGTGGCGAAACTGGTGGTGGCGGACGCTGTCTTCAGCATGGACGGGGATGTGATCGACTTCCCGAAGATCGTCGAACTGTGCCGCAGATACAACGCCTGGCTGATGATGGACGAGGCGCACTCGGTGGGCGTGCTCGGCAAGACCGGGCGCGGCATCGAGGAGCATTTCAGCATGGAAGGCAGCGTGGACATCAAGATGGGCACGCTCTCCAAGACCATCCCTTCCGTGGGCGGTTATGTGGCCGGGAAGAAGGAACTGATCACCTACCTGCGCCACGCCAGCCGGGCCTACATCTTCTCGGCCGCCCTGCCCCC
>VGNF01000080.1 GCA_016866195.1 Chloroflexota bacterium
TTCTTCTTCGTCCTTTGCTGTTCGAACGGTTCAACCTGACCTTCTTTGACCTGGAGGATGGGTTTGATCTCGAGCAATTCGGCAAGTAATTTTTTCGCCCCACCGATGCGACCGCCCTTGGCAAGATATTCCAGGGTATCCACGAGAAAATACAGTCGTCCGCGCGGGATCATTTCATCAAGCCTGTGGACGATCTCCTCAGATGACTTGCCGGCTTTCGCCAGATCATCCGCCAGGAGCACCAGCGTTCCCAGATTGCAGGAAATGGTCTGGGTGTCGACCACGCGTACGTCCAGACCGGGGAATTCGACGGCTGCCGTTTCAGCAGAACGCACGGTTCCGCTGGCCTTACCGGTCGGGGCGACGACGACCACGCTTTCACCTTTTCTCCTTGCCTCCTCAAAAATTGGGAAATACAGAGGCGGCTCCGGCGCAGCGGTGGTTGGCAGAGTTGGGGAGGCTTTCAGCTTCTGCAAGAACGAGGCCGTGTCCAGATCTTTATCGTCGTGGTAGGAATCCTCCCCGAAGATCACCACTTGAGGGATCAGGGGAATGCCGCGTCTGGCAAGCATGTCACGCGGCAGACCACAGGTGGTATCGGCGACTATGATGGTCATGCAACCCTCCGTTTCCTTCATTGTATTTCGGGAGGTGTCACATGTGCCACCTGCTTTTCATCCTTGGTTGGGAAGGGAGTTACAGCTCTCGAATGTAGGTTCGATGGGTTTTGTAGAAATCGATCCCGAAGTTCTCCAGATCCCTCTGCATGGAATCATTTTCCATGCCGATCTGAACAACCTCCGCGCGGCGGAATCGGCTGGCTTCCTTGACGGTTTTGAACATTTCGCTGTAGAGAATCGCCATGCCGCCAGTACCGCGATATTCCGGGATTAAACCTGCCCCGTTGATGTCGAGCCAGTCTGTTCTCCTGAGTTCGCGCAGAATGACAAGCCAGCCGAAGGGGAGCAACTTGCCTTTCGTTCGTTGCAAGGCAGCAGAGACGTTGGGGTATGCCAGCAAAAAACCGACAGGTTCCTCGCCCTTCATGACGATCTTGATCAATTTCGGATCCGCGAACCAGAGCATTTGGCCAGCCAGCGCATCTGCTTCTTCGTCCGAAATGGGGGCATTGCCGGCGGTACCTCGCAAGGCGCCGTTGTACAGATCCCCAAGTTTTGGGACAAGCCCGCGCAGATCCGAGCGTTTTTCGTAGCGTGCAATGTGCAGGCCGCGGCGCTGCTGGATGCGTTCCGCCAGTTCGTGAATTCGCTCTGGAAATTGAATCCTCTCGTCGAGGTAGCCGGATACGGCATCACGGTGCGGTTTAAATCCGCACGATTCGATGAGTTGGATGTAGTATTCCGGATTGTACGGCAATCCGAACGCCGGCCGGTGCTGAAAGCCTTTCACCAGCAGACCGAATCCATCCATGGGCGTGAAACCCTTGGGACCAAGGATCTTCGTCAATCCCCGGGCGCGCGCCCACTCGAAGCCGGCCTCGAACAAACCCTTGGCTGCGTCCAATCTGTTTTCACATTCGAACAAATAGAAAAAAGCTGTGCTTTCATTGTTGAACTCGTTGTAGGGTCGATTGTTCAGGATCCCCAGGCGGCCGATGGCTCTCGCTCCATCGCAGGCGAGAAAGAATGCGGCTCCCGAATGCTTGTAATATGGGAATTTTCGCGGGTTGAGACGGGCACGTTCATCCATCTGAAGCGGTGGCACCCATTGAGGGATATCGCGGTAGATGGAGAACGGCAGGGATAGAAAATCCCGCACGTGTTCTCTGTTCTTGAGGTCGATCTCCTGGATGTGCATGGAAACACAGCACGGTTATGAGGCACTCATCCGATCTGCGGTGCTCGGCCTCTCCCTTCTAATGCCCCTGGTCGGATTACATGGATTTTGCTCGATCAGCCATCTGATCCCGCAGCTGGTGTGCGTCTTTGTCGATGGTGAAGATCGCACCGATGTAAAAGAAAAAGCACAATATCCACGCTACAGTGCAAATCAGCAGGATGGCGGTCTTAAGGTCGATCGCGTCGGCGATCATCCCGGTCAGAATGGGTGCGAAGGCGGCCCCGGCGTTTTCGATGAAATATTCCGTTGCCTGAGCGGTCGAGCGAACCTCGGGCACCGTCACATCGTACACGGTTGCGATCACATTGGCCGAGGACAGCGGCATGAAGATGGCGGTCAGGCACATCAGAATAAAGAACTGGTTCCTGGCTTCGATGGGTGTGTTGATTGCGAGGAAGAGGAACAAGGCGCCGAGCAGCACACCGATGCTCGATACGATGATGCGGCCTTTTCGGCTGCGCTTGAAAGCATAATCGCCGAGCGCGCCTCCAACGAAATAGCCACTGGCGAGGATCAGGATCACCGGAGCCATGGTGAACAGAATTCCGTTCGCGTCGTAGCCGCGTTCCTTTTCAAGGTAGCCGAAGAAGAAGAAGATGATCACATTCCAGGGGAAGACGCCGGCAAAACCCTGCAGGAAAATGAACCACATGGTCTTTATCTTGAAAATCTCACGGGCTTTCTTCCAGGAAAAGCGGAAAATTTGCATCTCCGCCATTTTTTCGAATTCAGGTTCCGCCTTGCCCCGCGGCATCTCCCGGACTCCGAAAAAGATCAATATGGCAATCACCAATCCCAGGGAACCAGTGAGAAAAAACACCGAACGCCAGCCGCCGATCAGCGGTGCGACCATCAGGGCAAGGATCATTCCCATGAGATACCCGATGGGTTGCGCCAATTGAAGAATTCCATAGATTTTGCCCCTCAGGTTTGGACCGAAGTAATCCGCCACCAGGGTGTACAGGCCGGGATAGGAGGAATCATCGATCCCGGTGGAGGCGCGGGTGACCAGGAAACCCCCAAACGAGCGCACGATGGCATTCAACCAGGTGGTAGAGCCCCAGATGAAAGATGCAAGGGACAGGAGCTTAGCCCGGGCGTAATGATCGTAGAGATAACCCCAGATCGGATACAAAATTGTGGCGACGATCAGAGCGCCGGAATTGATCATCCCCCATTGGCGGTTGTTGATGTCAAATGTCTCACTGATCGGTACCTGCAGAGTGCCGATCATCAATTTGTCCGTCTGGTGCAGGAGCATGAAGAAAAAAAATACAACGACTACGAACCAACGGTAGCGTGAATTTTCCGCGAACATAAGCACCTCGAAAGATGGGATGACCCAAGTATGACGGGTCAGTTCATTGGTGTCAAGTGTCGGTGTGAGGGTGTCAGGGAGGGGGTCAGGTGTCAGGGGGGAGGGTATCAGGTGTCAGGGTGTCAGGGAGGCGGGCTCATTTAGGATGACTTCACGCGCGAGGTTCTGCAGGACTTCGATTTCCGCCTCATTTTCCATTTTCATGGCGCGCCAGTATTGATCAAGCAAATCGAGCGGGCTTAGACTGCTGACCGCCTGGCCTTCCGGGATGCGGACGCGGGCATCCAATTTTGGGCGTTTCACCAAATGAAACTCAAACGCCTCCCGGGCGTGGACGCGCAAAGCAGTCTCGTCTATCAGTGAATCCCATTCCCGTGGATATTCCACCGTCAATCGCACGATCGCCTCGGTCATTTCCTCCGGCGAGGGCAACGCGGTGATCAGCGCCTCGGTCACCCGCTCGCTGGATTGAAGCACTGTTTGTCGGTCGATAAAGGGACGGATGCCTGCTATTTTGATCCATTCCACCTTTGTGTCCCTTGCGGATTCGATCTCAGCCAGGATGAAGTATTTCTCATCCATTGCCTCCCCAAAATCCACCCGTTCGATCGAACCTGGGTAGATCACCGGCGGTTGCCCGCCCTGATTGAGATCCTGTGGTTTGTGAATGTGACCCAGCGCCACGTAACTGAACCTTGGATTCCGCACCAGGCTCCCGGATAGGACGAGATCGTTTCCGAGCATGACCAGCCGTTCGCCGCCATACCTGGCGCCTTCCACTGAGGCATGTGCGGTGAAGACGATTGGCAGAGATGGTTCGGCTTCAACGAGATATTGCTCCACCAGTCCTGAAACGTTATCTTCAATTCTCGATATCGCCTCGGTGGAATTGGTCTCGCCAGTGCTCGCCATCAATCCGGATCGAGCAATCCAAGGCAAGGCGATCACTTGTAGCGGAAGATCCCAAAGATCCTTGGGAGTGAGCAGTTGCGGTTTGTTCAAGACGCGTACATAGGGAACCTGAAGGGTATCGAATTCCTGAACTGCGTTGGCCCGCCCGGCTGCAGGGGAGATGTCGTGATTGCCAACCAGCAGCAGCGTGGGTATTTTCGCCAGCGATAGTCGTATAATGCGCTTTCCCCACTCCCTCTGAAAGGTGGGTGCCGGGGAACGGTCTTTATACGCATCCCCCGCGAAGAGAACCAAATCCACTTTTTTGGAAATGGCTGTGTCCACGATGATATCGAGCGACTTGAGAAAATCCAGCACGCGGAAAGGCAGGCCGGATTGCGGATCATGCCGCCCGTAGTTGGCCATGTCGATGTGAGCGTCAGCGAAGTGGAGGAGTTTCATTTGTCAATATCTCTTCCAGCCAAGCGGAGGGTGAAGCCCGAAGTCGAGGCGTGATGGTTTCCGTCCTTCGACTTCGTTGCACTTCGCTCAGGACGGGTTATGGTTGCAATCCCAAATCCTGCAAAGCCTGGACGGCAGGAAGCCAGTTCACGTGGATTTTCAGGGCGGCGCGATAATCATCCACCGCGGCCTGTGTATTACCGAGTTGGTAATAAGCGCGGCCACGCCAGAGGAGCGATTCCTCGAGTGTCGGGGAGGATATCGTCTCGTTCAGCGTTGTATCTGCCAGGCTGATGACATCCTGATATCGGTTTGAATAAAAGTAGGCGAAATACGGTCCGGTTTGGTACCACATCATGCGGAAGGGCCGGTTCTGTTCACGGACGTCCCAATCGGCATACAGGGAAAATGCCTTGTCGTAGGCATAACTGGCATCCACATATTCCCGCACTGCCACGTGGCTGGTTCCTTTATTGAACCAGGCGAAGAAAAGGTTGTTATCCTTCAATTCCTGGATTTCCTCCAGGGCAATTTCAAGCGCGTGCGCGGCTGCCCAGCTCTCATCCACCCATCGACCCAGTGAAGCCAGCAGCTCCGCTTCGCGATCGGGAGGGTATACAACGAAGAAGAGGTAATTGAACGAGCGCCAGCCCTCCTGATAGGTCTCGTACTTGCTCAGCAGGTTCTTCCCCGGCTTGAGGTACGCGTCCTGAACAATGAAACCGCCGCGCGCATCGTCGTATCCGGTGGTGAACAGGTAGTGACCGAGCCAGTCGATCTTGCCCGCGTAATCGCGTTCATAGTATCCCTTTTCCACCACAACCGGAAATCCGGCTGCCAGAAGTCGTTTGATGAGTTGAATGTCCCCTCCGTAGCGTGAAAGAGCACGAAAATCCGTGTGTTCATTGACGAAATCCACCAATTCGTACGGCATGACGTTCTTGTCGGGGAGACCGCGTTCGATGAAATTCTTGCGAGTATCTGAGGATCCCGGCTTGACGACCCTGGCCACATCGTCCCGGTTTCCCTCCCATCCCCAGAAGTTCAAGGCCATGGTCAGGTTGGCCGGACCACAGTAATTCCATCGCTCATGCTGGTCCACATAAACCACGCCGGGCAAATTGACGGACGCTGGCAGGGGTGTGGGGCTGATCGTCACCGTCGGCGTTGGGCCGGGTGTGGGCGTGGAGGTTGCCTCGGGGGTTAACGTCTGCAAATACTCCGCGCGCGTGGTGGCAATCACTGTCTCGATGGTCAACGCAGAGGCTCCCCCGGGCTGGAAAACCGCCTCGCTGGGTGGATTGAAAAAATAAACCACACGAGATCTTAAAAGATCAAACTGCAAGGATAGGCGCGATTGGACCGGAGGAAGAAAATAGATTCCAACCGCAGCGAGAACGCCAATAAGTAACAGCCAAACGCGGTTGAATTGGGGCCGGAATTTCACGAAGCGGATTATATAACAAAAAGATGATCGCCAATTGACGATCATCTTTCTCTAATCCCGAACATGCAGATTATTCTTTTACTTCACCATCGATCACATCGCCCTCATGCGGTGGCGTGGAACCGCCCCCTTCGGGCTGTGCTTGTGCCTGTTGCTGCCCCTGCGCGTACAACTGCTGGCTGAGCGCATGGAAGGTATTCTGCAGTTCCTCGGTGAGTTTGCGGATGCGGCCCACATCCTCTCCCTGCGCAGCCTGTTTCAATTCACTCACCTTGCTTTCGATCGAGCCTCGTTCAGCGGAGGGGACCTTATCCCCAAGTTCCCGCAAGGCTTTTTCGATTTGATACGCAAGGTTGTCTGCGTTGTTCTTGACCTCGATCACCTCACGCCGTTTCTTGTCCGCCGCTTCGTTCTGACGCGCCTCCTGCCCCATGCGGTCGATGTCGCCCTTGTTCAGGTTGGTCGAGGCGGTGATCGTCACCTTCTGTTCCTTGCCGGTAGCCTTGTCCTTGGCGGTCACATGCAGGATGCCGTTCGCGTCGATGTCGAAAGTGACCTCGATCTGTGGAATGCCGCGTGGAGCCGGCGGAATGCCGTCCAGTCGGAAGCGTCCGAGACTCATGTTGTCATTGGCCATCGGTCGTTCGCCCTGCAGAACGTGGATGTCGACGGCGGTCTGATTATCTGCTGCAGTGGAATAGGTTTCGGTTTTCCGGACGGGAATGGTCGTATTCCGTTCGATCATGACCGTCATCACGCTGCCCATGGTCTCGACGCCGAGCGAAAGCGGGGTGACATCGAGCAGCAGGATGTCCTTGACTTCCCCACCCAGCACTCCGGCTTGAATGGCCGCCCCTACTGCAACGACCTCATCCGGATTGACGCCTTTGTTCGGTTCCTTACCGTTCGTGAGTTTGCGCACCAATTCCTGGACCATGGGCATGCGGGTGGACCCGCCAACCAGCACCACCTCGTCCAGCTTTTCCGGAGCCATGCTTGCATCCTTCAAGGCCGCCTCAAAGGGTTTTCGACAGCGGTCCAGAAGATCCTCAGTCATTTGTTCAAACTTCGAGCGTGAGAGTTTCAACTGCATGTGCTTCGGACCGTTTGCATCCGCCGTGATATACGGAAGATTGAGCTCTGTTTCCATGACCGTTGGGGGCTCGATCTTCGCCTTTTCCGCGGCTTCGCGTAAACGCTGCAAGGCTTGTTTGTCCGCCCGCAGATCGATGCCCTGGTCTTTCTTGAACTCGTCTGCGGCCCAGTTGGTGATTCGCTGGTCCCAATCATCGCCTCCCAGGTGCGTGTCGCCGTTGGTGGCTTTGACTTCGATGACGCCTTCGCCCACCTCCAGCACGGATACATCGAATGTGCCTCCGCCGAGGTCGAACACCAGGATTTTTTCGTTCTTCTTTTTGTCCAATCCGTAGGCCAATGCCGAGGCAGTCGGTTCATTGATGATGCGCATGACCTCCAGACCGGCGATCTTACCCGCGTCCTTGGTGGCCTGGCGCTGGCTGTCGTTGAAATACGCCGGCACCGTGATCACAGCCTGGGTGACTGTTTCACCCAAATAAGCCTCTGCGTCCGTCTTGAGTTTGCCGAGCACCATGGCGCTGATCTCCTGTGGAGAATACTCACGACCGGTCATCGGGACCTTCACGCGCACATCGTTGGACGGTCCCTCGACCACCTGGAAGGGCACCATGCCCCGTTCCACGCTGGTCTCCTGAAAGTGACGGCCGATGAACCGCTTGATGGAATAGATGGTATTGTCCGCATTCACGACTGCCTGTCGCTTCGCGGTCTGACCCACCATGCGTTCCCCGTTTTTATTAAATGCGACAACGGATGGACATAATCTGCCGCCTTCCGCGGTGGTAATGACGGTGGGTGAGCCGCCTTCCATGACGGCTACCACACTGTTTGTCGTTCCTAGGTCGATGCCGATGATTTTTCCCATTGGATTCTCCTTGCTCGTGATATTCAATACAACCCATCTTAAGCGGGTTGTGCAAGAATTCTGTTAACAGAATATAGATGTTTCATTGGGTTGGAGAATTCACCTGCACCCAATCCACCGCGGCGATCATGGGGACCTCTTCGAAGGAGGCAAAGGAAAGCCCGATCCTGCCGGAGGTGAGTGCGTATCGGGAGACGTCGAGCTTGCGAAATAGTTTGCCATTTACATGCAGCATAAGATAGTTTCCCTGGCAGGTCAATCCGATTTCGTATGCCAGCTCACCCGGCTGAAGGTATTCCGACTCATCCGTGCGGATCGGCGAGTATTGCGCGATGCCTTCCCCAAGCCATTGAGCGAACAAGACCGAGTACTTTCCGTCGCTGGAGATGTTGTACTCAAACCATCCGTTTTCGCCGTAGCGGCAGATCAATCCAAGGGCGCCGGAAGAGGTTGCGGCAACCCTGGCTGAGACGTGTACGTCAGGATAGTCGTGGATGTCATGAATGGCATAGAACCAGACATTCGAAGAATTGATATCCAATCGGAGGTGACCGTTCTCGATTTCGAGTATGGGCAGGGTTGTCCCACCGGTTTGAAAGGTTACCCATGCACTCAAATCCGATTCAAACCCCTCGGTAAAATACATTGGAACCGGCGTTTGTATGGGGGTGGATGTGGGAGTCGGCGATTCGCCCAGCATGACGGTCGGAGACACCAAGATTATTCGGGCTGGCGTGATCGAAGCCGCCTGAGTTGTGGCGGTAGGGGTTGTAAGGTGACCGCCACAGGCTGTGGAAATTCCGACGATCGCAATCAGGAGGATCTTATGCAAGCGGCACCTGCTTAACAAGATTCGACCAGCAGATTCTCTGCTGATCGAATTGGAGTGGAGATGGCGGGAATTGAACCCGCGTCCGAAAGAATCGACCCTCGGAAATCTACGAGCGTAGCCTGCCGATCATTCTCGCGGCAGGGATCCCGGCGGGCTGGTTACCCTGCAGCCATCTGCTGATCTTTCGCACAGGTAGCAGAATCGTGTGCGGCACTCCGCCATTGTCTCGCCCGGCCCGACACCCGACGGAGGGAGGTGCCGGCGGACGCAGTCCCATCTGGGGGACTGTGCTGTTATTCACCTGCCTTAGGCGGCGAGGGGCATAGCAGCATAGGAAGTGCGGTTGGCACTTGAAGGTTGCGCTGATTTTCCGAGTTCGGCGCGCTCTCGGCTCGCATTCCGGGACCAGCCTCTCCCGTCGAAGCCTGTCATCCCCGGATTCTAGAGGTCAATCCTTGCCTGCGATTGACCTCCGTACAATTTCATTATAGCACAAGTGAAACGAAATCCCTCGGACCTTATCCGTTATAATTGTAAAAAATGACGAACCACTCACCCCTCGAGGAATTATGCCTGAAAAGATCCTAATTATTGATGACGACCTGGATACCTTGCGTCTGGTGGGTTTGATGCTGCAAAAGCAAGGGTATATGATCAGCGCTGCCTCGAACGGAGCGCAGGGACTGGCGAAAGCCTTCGAGCAACGCCCGGATCTGATCCTGCTGGATGTGATGATGCCGGATATGGATGGGTATGAAGTCACGCGGCGGCTGCGCAAGAATCCCGCAACCGTATCCATCCCGGTTCTGTTGTTTACCGCCAAAACCCAGCTGGATGACAAGGTCATGGGGTTCGAAGTGGGCGCGGATGATTACCTGACCAAACCCACACACCCTACCGAATTGCAGGCACATGTGAAAGCGCTGTTGGCGCGTTCGATCAAGCGGGATGCGCAGGGAATCGTCACTGCCGTGCATGAACATCACGGGTACGTGATCGGAGTGCTCGCGGCGCGCGGCGGGCTTGGGGTGACGTCGTTTGCCTCCAACCTGGCGGCTAGTCTCCTCGCTCGGGCCCAGACGGAGGTCGTGTGCGCCGAGCTTACCCCCGGTCGAGGCTCCCTGGCGGCAGATTTTGGCATATCCAATCAGGTATCATTGAATGAAATCCTGCATGGAACGGTCGCTGAAGTAACGCGTGAAAAGGCGCAATCTGCCCTTATCCCGCATAATTCCGGCCTGAAATTGCTGCTCGCCTCTGAGAATCCTCGAGATGTGACTCTGATCTCCCAGGTTCAAAACTATGAAGCCTTGGTAACGAGGCTATCCACTTTTGCCCGTTTCGTCGTGCTGGATCTCGGAGTTGGTCTGCCGCATTTCGTGCAGAGGATCCTCCCCTTGTGCCATGAGCGGATCGTAGTGACGGAAGGGATAACCAACACGATCCGGCATACCAAACTCCTGATCAACGATATCACAAGTCTGAAGATCGATCGCAAGGGCATTACCGCCGTATTGAATAATCGTATGCGGCTTGAGGTGACCACGCCCCTGAGCCAGGCGCAGGACAGCTTGGGGCATTCGATCCTCAGTGCCATCACCCCGGCGCCGGAATTATTCCTCCAGGCAACCCGCAAGCAAACTCCGGCGGTGATTTGCCAACCCGGCAGTGTTACTGCCCAACAATTTCTTCAAATCGCAGATGCCTTGATCGAGCGCGATAAAGCGCGATGATTTCCCTGTCTGAGCAGACCAGGACTGCCATTGAATTTGCGGGGGACTTGTTTCGTCAATCAAAACATGCGGTGGTACTGACTGGCGCAGGCTTTTCCACGCCTTCGGGGATACCGGATTTCCGTTCCGAGGGTTCGGGTCTATGGTCCCGCGATGAGCCGTTGGAGGTGGCTTCGCTGACCACCTTCCGCACCGCACCCGAGAAATTCTTTAACTGGTTCAGGCCATTGGCTGGTCAGATCTTTCATGCCCAACCCAATCCCGCCCATTACGCGCTAGCGGAATTGCAGAAAGCCGGCTGCATGCATGCCATCCTCACGCAAAACATCGATGTCCTGCATCAAAAAGCAGGTTCGCATGCCGTGATCGAAATGCATGGAAGCATGCGTACCATGAGTTGCACGCAGTGTTATCATCAGGAGGAATCCTTTCGTTACCTGGATGCGTTCGTCTCCAGGGGTGACCTGCCCCACTGTCCAAAGTGCGGAATGTTGATGAAGCCGGATGTGATCCTTTTTGGCGAGCAGTTGCCCCAGAGAGCCTGGCAGCAGGCTCAAAGGGAAGTTCATACATGTGATTTGATGCTGGTGGCCGGCAGCTCTTTGGAAGTACTGCCTGTGGCCGGCCTGCCATTGCAGGCACTTGATCGCGGAGCCCATTTGATCATCGTCAATCATTCCCCCACCTATCTAAACGTTCGGGCGGATGTCGCCATCCTGGATGATGTGGCTGAGATCATTCCAGCGATCGCGGCACGGGTGGTCCATGGCTGAGATCAAGACCGAACATCTGGATGGATACCGGCGCCTGATTGACATCGCGCGGGACCTCGCTTCCACCCTCGATCTGGACATACTGCTTTCGCGCATCGTTCATGCCGCGGCGGAGATCAGTGGTGCCGAAGCTGCCTCGATCCTGTTGTACGACGATACCTCCCGCCAGTTGTATTTTCAAGTATCGACAAATATGGACGAATCCACGCGGCGGGGAATCCTGGTGCCGCTGGATGGAAGCATTGCCGGCTGGATCGTGAAAAACCGCCAGCCGGTTCGAATTTCCAACGTTCATGAGGATTCGCGATTCTACGGCGAGGTTGTCGAAGAGACCAGTGGGTTTTCGACTCAGTCGATTCTCGGCATCCCCTTGGTGACCAAGAACAAGATCGTCGGGGTGTTGGAGGCTTTGAACAAGCACAAGGGAAAGTTTTCCGACCTGGATGAATCCATGCTGTTGGTGCTCGGCGCTCAGGCGGCTGTGGCGATCGAAAACGCCCGCCTCTTTCAGCAATCCGACCTTCTCTCTGAATTCGTTCACGAACTGCGCACACCGTTGTCCTCCCTGAGCACGGCGACCTACCTGTTATTGCGGCCGGAAATGTCTCATGAACAGCGCGATCAGATCATTAACAACATTCATAACGAAACCATGCGCTTGAACGCGCTGGCCTCCTCATTTCTCGACCTTGCCCGCCTGGAATCCGGCCGGGTCCAATTTCGGAAGACCAGTTTCAGCCTTGCGGATTTAATGTACGAATGCAAGGATGTCATGGCTTCCAAGGCCGTCGAGGAAAACATCCAAATTCGTGTCGAACCTCCGGAGGGGTTGCCTCTCCTGGAAGCGGATCGCGATAAAATCAAGCAGGTCCTGCTTAACTTGCTCAGCAATGCCATCAAGTACAACCGTCCGAACGGAACCGTGATGCTGCGGGCGGAGGCGGGTGAGAGTGAAATGACCATCTACGTTCAGGATACAGGGGTGGGCATCCCGGACGAGTCTTTGCCGCATTTGTTCGAAAAGTTCTATCGTGTCCGCGAGCATGAGACGCATGCCTCAGGGACAGGCCTGGGTTTGTCCATCTGCAAACAGATCATCCAGGGACATGGAGGACGTATCGAAGTGAAAAGCAAGATCGGTGTAGGAACGATATTTTCGCTTTTCTTACCTCGCCAGACCCGCACCCAGCCGCGTCCCAGGGCTTAAAGGGAATACGACCTTTTGTACTACCTCCAAATGAATTGACTTTTTAAGGCGAAGCTTGTAAACTAGGCTTAATTATTTTCGCCGTTCTTGACTGGAGGAAAAATGGCTCAATTCCAATTTGTAATGAGGCAAGGTCCGACCCCTGGGGTGACGTTTCCCTTGGAGGGGGATCAGCTGACCATCGGGAGGGATTCATCGAACGGGGTGGCGATCAACGATTCAGAAGTTTCCCGCAAGCATGCCCGTCTGGGATTCCAGGGCGGAAAGTACGTGCTCGAGGATCTTGGGTCGACAAATGGAACCTTTGTCAACGGCCAGCGGCTTTCCGGTCCAGTGGTGCTCAAGCCCGGCGATGTCGTTTCCCTCGGTGAACAAATCATCCTGATGTACGACGCGATCAATGCAGATGCCGGCGCAACCATGGCCGCTCCGCGCAAATCCGCACGTGTGGAACCGCCGCCGGCCTACTCCCCTCCGCCTCCTGCCTATGCAGCTGCGCCGCCCGCACAACCCGCCAAAA
>VGNF01000081.1 GCA_016866195.1 Chloroflexota bacterium
TTTTTCACGCAGGGCTTCCATCTCGTACAAAACCTGATCGCGCTCCACGCCGACCTCGGGAAGGACTCGATAGGTTTCAAACCTGGTCTTGTAGGGTTTCAACGAGTTTTCCAGGTCGGTCATGATCGAACCATATTCTTCCTCGATCTGCCGCTGGAAGGAGGGGATCTTTTTCAATCGTTTTTCGATCCAACCCACGGCTCGAGGAGGAAGGTGATGCAGGTTTTTGAGGGCTAGTTCTTTCCAATCCATTTGAAGTGCTCCGGGAAATGACTATGAATTACGGTTCAGGCGTGCATAGATTTTTCGATTTCCATCGTAGATCGCGATGAATTCCCTGAAAAGCCGGTCGTACGTCGTGCGATGGTCAGGATTGGGCTCGTAGGATTGTGCAACCGGGACGAGGGAAGCGATCTCGTCATATCGGATGCAACCGAGCGCGGCGGCTGCCAGCAAGGCCGCACCACGCACATTCACCTCGATCGGATCGCGCATCTGGCGGATCGTGCGGTTCAAGACGTCAGCCAGAATCTGGCTCCAGATATCCGACTTTGCCCCACCGCCCACAAAATGGATCGCCCCTAACTTTCTGCGGATGAACTGTTCGACATAATTCAGCAGCCAGCGCGTGTTGTAAGCCACTCCTTCAAACACGGCACGCACCATGTGCTCGCGCGTCGAATGCAGCGACTGGTTGAAAAAGCCGCCTCGCACAAATCGATCCTCCACCGGCGCCCGTTCCCCATACAACCAGGGTGTGAAGATCAGGTTTCCGCTGCCGGCGGGCACACGCCCAGCGATCCGGTCGAATAGATGGTAGACATTCGAGGGTTTTGGGACGGCGAGCTCGTCCTCATGAAAAAATACATTGTCGCGCAGGAATTGCAGGTTCACCCCGGCGCATTCCTGCTCATTCGTGAGCAGGTAACGGCCTGGAATTCCCGAGGGCAGTGAGGCTAGGCTGTGAAAGATGTCCGTCTTCTTGTTCGGGACATGGCATGTCAGCCAGGAGGAGGTTCCGATGTACAGATGAGTCTCGTAATCTGCCACTGCGCCTGAGCCAACGGCTGCCGAATGGATGTCCGGGGATCCTGTGATGACGGATACATCAGTACTCAAGCCCCACTCCTCGGCGACCTGTGGGGAAAGCGGACCAAGTATAGAGTTCGCGGGCAGGAGCTCCGGTAATTTTTCCCGCTGAATCCCCGAGAGCTTGACCAGATTTTCGTCATATCGAATCCTCGAAATATCCCGGTTGTCCGTCAGCCAGTGCAGGACGATGGAATTTGCAGAAGCCGCAAATTTCCCGGTCAGGCGCAAACCGATGTAGTCGATCGGTTCGAGAAATTTATGCGTGCGCTGGTAGATCTCCGGCTGGACGAACTTGTAATACAGAATATGGGCGATGGGGTCCTTGCCCGCAAACCCGGGTATTCCTCCGGTGCGACCAATCCATTTCACGAGTTTCGCGAGCGGGTACCCCTCGATTTTTGGGAAGCCGTTCATGATCTTGCGCAGGTGAGGTTCTCCGCGGGAATCCATCCAGATGATCGCATTGGAAAGCGCATGACCATCCCTGTCGACGGCCACTGTGCCGGACCATTGCCCGGTGTTTGCGATGGCGCAGATATGCTCCCTTGGAATCAATCCTTTTCCAAGCAACCGTTTCACTGCAGCGCCAATGGCATCCCACCATTCCGCCGGGGATTGCTCTGCGCCTCCATCCGGCAGAAGGATCAATTTCATTTCCTGAAATTCGCTGCCAATCAATTCCCCCCGGATGGAAAACAGGGCAACCTTTGGTCCGGAGGTCCCCAGGTCAATGGCAAGTATATATTTCATGGTAATCCTTCCAATGGTATGGAAACGCATTCTCTATCGAGAGTCGCGGTATGTACTCCGAGTATAATTCACGCGATGGATCAGGGACAATCTACATTTCGAGGCTACGTTCCGTTCGTCTTCGCGATGATATCGATTGGATGGGGAGGGTTGTATCTTCTATTGAATTATTCCCTCCCCTTTGTATGGGCGCGTTGGGGGTTCTTTGCGCTGGTGATCCTGGCTCTAACGGGAATTGCCCTTCCGGTCGTGTACTTCTTCCACCAACGATTTCCAGCGGATCCTCCCGCAGGTCAGAAGGTGATCGTACGACAGTCCCTCTGGGTGGGCGTGTATGGCGCGACCCTGGCCTGGCTGCAACTTGGCAGACTGGTATCCCTTTATGTGATCCTCGGGCTGGCCGGCGGATTCGTGGCGGCTGAATACTTTATCCGCCTTCGAGAATCGGCGAGCCGGCATCCTCCAGCTGTTGCAGAGGAGGAAGAGCATGCCGACCCTGCGTGATCTGCCCGCCGTCGACCAATTGCTTCAGCTCCCCGGATCATCCCAATTGATGGAACGATTCGGCCGGCCATTAACCCTGCAGGCAATTCGCGCATCCTTGGATGACCTGAGATTCCAACTTAAGGAACACAAGCTGCCCTCTGTGCCTTCCAACGATCAGATCCTCGTCAAGACAGAATCACTACTGGTCGAGTGGACAAAGTCCACTCTGGTTCCGGTGATAAACGCCTCGGGAGTGATTCTGCATACAAATCTCGGACGCGCTCCGCTCAGCAAGGCAGCTCTGCAGGCGATGGCGGAAGCTTCGCGCGGCTTTTCCAACCTGGAATTCGATATCGAATCGGGTCGGCGCGGCTCGCGCTTGATCCATGCGGAGTCGCTCCTGCGTAGGTTGACCGGCGCTGAAGCGGCGATTGTGGTGAACAATAACGCCTCGGCGGTTCTGCTCGTACTTTCCGCACTTGCGTCGAAAAAGCGCGTGATTATTTCTCGATCGCAGCTTGTGGAAATCGGAGGCGGGTTCCGCGTGCCGGAGGTGATGAAGCAATCCGGGGCGAAACTGGTCGAGGTCGGTGCGACGAATAAGGTCCACCTTTCGGATTATGAGGAGGCGTTGATCGAGCCCGCGGCTCTTGTGATGCGCGCGCATCGCTCGAATTTCAAATTGGTCGGGTTTACCGATGAACCGGAATTGAAATCGATCGTCGTCCTCGCGCATGGATTCGGTGTGCCAGTCGTAGACGACCTCGGTTCCGGCGCGCTGGTTGACACCGCGAAATATGGCCTGGCTCACGAACCGACCGTACAGGAATCCCTCGCGGCCGGGGCGGATCTGGTGTGTTTTTCCGGCGATAAATTGCTCGGCGGCCCGCAAGCCGGCATCATCCTGGGTGGCGCAGATTTGCTTGCGAAGATCAAGAAGCATCCACTGGCCCGCGCGGTTCGCGCCGATAAGACGTGCCTCGCGGGATTAATCACCACGCTTCTCCATTATCTTAAGGATGAGGCTGAGCGGGAAATTCCGATCTTAAAGATGATTTCCATGAGGCCGGAGCAGGTCAAGGGCAGGGCAGAGGCATGGGCGGCACAGCTGGGTCAAGGAGATGTGGTGCAGGGTGAATCAACCGTAGGCGGAGGCTCGTTGCCCGGCGAATCCATGCCGACCTGGTTGTTGGCGCTTGACGTGAAATCGCCGGATAAATTTCTTAAGTCGTTACGAAAGGCAGAAACGCCCATCATTGCGCGGACCGCTGCAAATAGAATTTTATTGGATCCACGTACTGTACTAATCGATGAGGAGAACATGATGTTGGAGTGTCTGAAGAAGGAGTTGTATGAAAACGATTGAGTTTCCCGTCAAAGACCCAAAGAAACCGCCCAAGATTGAATTTGCAAACCGTTGTGTGAATTGTGGAAAGCCAAAAGAAACGACACTGGGCTTGTCTTTGGACATGGGCGTGCAAAAACGGGATACGCCGGTAATGATGACTTTGACTGTCCCCATGTGCAATCGTTGCGACGAAAAAGAGAGGCGCGTGGCGATGGTGACGTTGGTTCCGTTTTTGATCGCCGGGCTGATCATCGGGATCATCGCATTCGTCCCCGCCACACTGATCGCGCCGGAGGGCACAACCCCCCAAACGTTGGCCTTTCCCTTTGTGTTTGGTGGGTTTGCGGGTTTGATCGCAGGGATCATCGGCGGGACAGTTGTCGAGGTTATTGTGAAGATGTTCGCCGCCTCATTTTTCGGGAAACTCGTAATTCAACGTCCGCTTACGGTTTTGGGATTATTTTCCAGTACCGACGAATTGATCGGGGGTTCGGCAAAATATATGAAAGATAAGAAAATCGCCCGCCTTGTTTTTGAAAACGATGAAATCGCACGTGAATTTAATACATTGAATGGTTTGGAGAGAGTATGAAATCTGACATCGATGCGCTCATGCAGGAGAAAAACCTGGATGCTGTCATGATCGTGGGGCATGCCGAACATAACTCCTACATGTACTACTTCGTCGGCGGCGGGCACGTCAGCCACGCGGCGTTGATTAAGAAACGGGGCGAGGAACCGGTATTATTCTGCAGCGACATGGAACGCGGCGAGGCGGCCAGAAGCGGACTGAAGATCATCCCATTCACGAAGTACGGCGGGACCGAACTGCTGAAGAAAGCCGGCGGGAATCTTGCGTTGAAAAAAGCCATGGATTATCAGGCGATGTTCACCGACCTTGGGATCACCAAGGGTCGAGTGGGCTTATACGGCGTTTATGATGTGGGCACGATCCTGTCGTATCTCGCGCATTTCAAAACCTTGATGCCGGAGGTGGAACTGGTGGGAGAGGAGAAGGATGGGGCGGTGATCGTGCGCGCCATGGAAACGAAAAGCCAGCAGGATGTGGAGCGCATCCGCAGGATGGGCGGGATCACAACCGAGGTCGTCCGCAGGGTGGCGGAATATTTAATGGATCGCGATGTGCGCGAGGATGAAGTTCTTCTTAAAGCGGATGGTTCTCCGCTAACAATTGCCGACGTAAAGACGAAGATCAATCTGTGGTTGACGGAACTCGGTGCGGAAAACCTTGAGGATTGCATCTTTGCCATCGGCGGGGATGCCGGCCTGCCGCATTCGATCGGGAATCCAAAAGACCTGCTGCGACTTGGGCAGACGATCGTGTTCGATATCTTCCCGTGCGAAAAGGGCGGAGGGTATTTCTATGATTTCACGCGCACCTGGAGTTTGGGGTATGCCACACCCGAGGCGCAGGAGCTCTATGATCAGGTGCATGAAGTCTACGAAAAAGTGGTCGACAACCTCGATCTCAATACGCCGTTCAAGGATTACCAGCGCATGACCTGCGAGTATTATGAGTCGAAGGGACACAAGACGCCATTGAACACCAACGACCCGACCGAGGGTTATGTCCACAGCCTCGGGCACGGTGTGGGATTGAATATCCATGAAAGGCCGTCGTCGCATCTGGCCGCGGGTCCGGATCATATCCTCAAGCCCGGAGTTGTGTTCACCCTCGAGCCCGGCTTGTATTATCCCGAAAGAGGGATGGGATTCCGCATCGAGGATACCTATTGGATGAATCCGAACGGGACGGTTGAGAAACTGGCGGAATTCCCCTACGATTTCGTGTTGAAGATGACGAAGTGGAAGAAGAAGTAAGCGGTTTGAAACCGGCCCGCGTGCTCGCCATCGAAACCTCCTGTGATGAAACCGCGGCAGCGGTTATCGAGAATGGGCGCGCCTTGCTGTCATCTGTTGTAGCCTCGCAGATGGGGATCCACGCGCGTTACGGCGGCGTTTTCCCTGAAGTTGCTTCGCGCCAGCACGTTTTGAGTATCATTCCGGTGATTGAACAAACGCTGGATAAGGCGAAGTTATCCTTGAATGATATCGATGCCTTGGCGGTAACCCAGGGTCCCGGCCTGGCCGGTTCATTGGTCGTAGGGATGAATACGGCCAAGGGCCTTGCACTCGGATCCAATAAGCCGCTGATCGGAGTCAATCACATGGAGGGACATCTCTATTCTGCGTGGGTTTATCCCGCGGACCAGAATCCCGCACCTGAACCCACTTTCCCATTGATGGCTTTGCTTGTCTCGGGCGGTCATACAGAATTGAATCTCATGACCGATCATCTGAAGTATCAACGACTCGGCTCGACCCTGGATGACGCGGCCGGCGAGGCATTCGACAAGGTGGCACGCGTATTGGAACTTCCGTATCCCGGTGGGCCATCGATACAGAAAGCCGCCGAGGGCGGTGACTCAAAACGATTTGATTTCCCGCGTGCTTGGCTCGAGGGGACGTGGAATTTCTCGTTTAGCGGGTTGAAGACGGCCGTGCTTTATACCGTTCAGGATTTGAAGAAAAACGGGGAGGTTTTGCCCGTCTCCGACCTGGCGGCATCCTTTCAGCAAGCTGTTGTGGATGTGCTCTTCAAGAAAACTATCCTGGCCGCGCGCGAATTCGGCGCGAAGGAAATCCTGGTTGCGGGTGGAGTATCGGCGAACAAGTCTTTGCGCGAGACTGTCAAATCGCAGGCTGAGTTCCCGGTGCATATCCCGCCCTTGTCCCTGTGCACGGACAATGCTGCGATGATCGGCGCGGCCGGGTATTTTCGCTATGCGTTGGGTCATGCATCGAAGCTGGAGATCGACGTCCTTCCGACCTGGCCGTTATCCTGATGTATGGATTTGCCGCGGATGAACGCAGATGAATAGGATCGGTATGATCATCCTGCTTCTTGCATAAATCTCTAAACGGGATTAGGCCGAAACAAGGTAGGAAATCGTAACTATAGTTTAGATATTAACGCAGCACTCTGTAAGGGATCGGTCGTAAGTTATTAGAAAAATATTTCCTGTTCAAGCCACCGTCCTCGGCGGCGTTCCACAGGGATGCTTCGCGAAGGACGCCGCCGGGAGTGTAGCCCTAAGAATGGCGTCCCGGAAAAATTTTCAACTCATTTCAATGCAGCAAGAAGATTTTCAAGCGAAACCGATCCCTCGCGCAGGATGACCGGAGATTCTCCACTGCAATCCACGATTGTGGATGGAATGCCTCCCGGCGTCGAGCCTCCATCAAGGATCAATGGAATGCGCCCGTTGAGTTGACTGTAAACTTCCTTCGCCGTCGTGGGACTTGGCGCGCCGGAGATATTTGCAGATGTCACAGCCATCGGTCCTGCGGCGCGCAGCAAAGCCAGCGCGTCTCGGTGGTCGGGTATGCGAACAGCGACAGTGGAAGTAGCGGAGATGGCTGGAGGGAGAGTCAGTTTTTTGGGGATCACGCAGGTCAGAGGTCCCGGCCAGAACCGGGAGGCGAAATCCTGCGCCATTTGTGGAATGGACTCGGCAACGAGATCAAGGTCTTTCATTTCACCGATCAAAATGGGAATCGCTTTTTCGATCGGCCGATCTTTTGCTGTATAGATGCTTTCGATGGCGTTGTGATCAAACGCAAGTGAGCCCAAGCCATACACGGTGTCTGTTGGAAAGGCAACCAATCCACCGTAACGTAGAATTTCAAGCGCAGGTTGAATTTCGCTTGCGGGAAGAATTTGTGTCTTCACGGGAGCATGATCTCGAGCAGGCGGTCATGGTCGGCCAGGTCTTGATGTAGATGGAGTGTGACCTCATCGGGAAACATATCGTAAGCCAGGCTCAGAGTTTGCGGACCGAGCATTGCTTCGGTTTCGATTAATATCATGCCGCCCGGCGCCAGCCAGTCCGGCGCGAGTTCGAATAAGTGACGGTACACCTCCAATCCGTCTGCGCCTCCATCGAGCGCGACCTCGGGTTCGCGACCGTAAATTGGCAGGCGATGCAATTTTTCTGTTGGGATGTATGGCAGGTTGGCGCAGATCAGATCGAAATGTCTTTCGGTGGGCAACGGATCAAAATGCGGTGGAAGCAGGTTGCATTCCAAAAAATCGACATGAGAGCTGACGTCGAATTTGACGGCGTTGCGTTTTGCCACCTTCAACGCCGCGCAGGAAATATCCGTCCCTAGGATACGAGCGCCGGGAACATGTACCGCGATTGTGACGGCGATCACGCCGGAGCCGGTCCCTACGTCCGCGATCGTCCTGCGTTCCGGGGAAGCTTGAAGCCAGTGGATCGCTTTTTCGACGAGCAATTCAGTTTCAGGCCGCGGGATGAGCACATCCCGTGTGATTTCAAATTCCATGCCGAAAAATTCCCAATGGCCGATGATGTAGGGCAAAGGAACTCCGGCTTGCAGTTTGGAAACGGCATCCTGAACCTGTGAGATTTGTTGATTTGACAGCGAAGTTTCTGGATGCGCAAGCACCCACGTCCGCGGTTGTCCCAGGGCATGCGCCAGGATGATCTGTGAGTCGAGTTCCGGCCATTCCCCCTGCAATTCAGTCGTGAGTTTGGTCAGCAGTTCACCGGCCTTCATGGTTGACTTTCAAAATTCATTTCATGGCGAGCAAGGACAGGTATTCGAAAGCGATGTTGGACGCCAGCACGGCGGTGATATCGCCGTGATCGAAAGGCGGCGAGACCTCGACCAGATCGAACCCAATTAAATTCAATCCATGACCACCGCGCACGAGTTGAAGCAATTGATAACTCGAAAGCCCGCCGACCTCCGGTGTGCCGGTCCCGGGCGCATATGCCGGATCGGCTGAGTCGATATCCAAGGTGACATAGACCGGCCCTTTGAGCCGCTCATGGACTTCTTTCAATATTCCAGGGATCCCTTTTTCCAGCGCTTCATGGATTGTGATGGTGCGCGCGCCCAGGGACTTCGCATCGGCGTAATCGTTCTCACCACTCACCGGACCGCGGATGCCGATTTGTATGTATTCCCCCCCCCTGATCAGCCCCTCCTTCAAGGCATGCCGGAACGAGGTACCATGGCTGAAGGGGACCTCCTCGAACTCCGCCTCCCAGGTATCGATATGCGCATCGATGTGGACCACGGAGAGCGGTCCGAATTTATTCGCATGCGCTCTTAACAAGGGAAGGGCGATCGAATGATCCCCGCCGAGGGTGATCACGGTCACATTCATGTCGAGGATCTCCGAGACGGTCCGGGCGATCCTGTCCATGGTGTGTTCGATGGAAGTGGGAATGACCGACACATCGCCGTAATCCACAACTTTGAGTTTCTTCAGGGGGGTGACGTTGAGCGTGGAGTTATGTCCCCAGATCATCAATGAGGCCTCGCGGATCTTGCGCGGACCGAAGCGGGTCCCTGTGCGATAGGAGGTGCCGCTGTCAAAAGGTACCCCGAGGATGGCGACGTCAATGCCATTAAGATCGCGGGTCACCGGCAGCCTCATAAAGGACGGTATGCCCATGAACGGCTGAAGGTCGGCTCCAAATGCGGAGTTGCTATTCATCTTCTGCGCCCGTTGTGGCAGCCAGCCGATCCGCTTCGTCGCGGGTGGACAGCTCATCGATGAATTGATCGATCGAGCCATCCATGACGGCCGGCAGGTTGTAGCTGGATAATCCAATGCGGTGATCGGTGACGCGGTTTTGCGGGTAGTTGTACGTGCGAATCTTTTCGGATCGTTCACCGCTTCCCACCTGCGACCTTCGAGCGGCTTCCTGTTCGGTCCGCCGTTTTTCCTCCTCGATCTCGTACAAACGGGCGCGCAGGATGCTCATCGCCCGAAGCTTGTTCTGCAATTGGGATCGTTCATCCTGGCAGGTGACGACCATCCCGGTCGGCTTGTGGTGCAGGCGAACCGCAGTGGAGTTCTTCTGAACGTTTTGCCCCCCGGCGCCGGAGGAGCGATAGACTTCGATTTCCACATCGGAGTCAGGAATATCGATTTCAACATCATCCACCTCGGCCAGCACAGCGACCGTCGCGGTGGAGGTGTGGATGCGCCCCTGAGCTTCCGTGGCGGGCACGCGTTGAACGCGATGCACGCCCGACTCGTATTTCAAGCGGGAGTAGGCGCCCCGGCCTTTGATCTCAAAGATCACCTCCTTGTATCCCCCGACGCCGATGGCATTCCCGGACATGATCTCCGCTTTCCATTTCCTTGTTTCGGCGTAACGGGTGTACATGCGGAATAGGTCAGCTGCAAAGATGGCCGCCTCGTCGCCTCCCGTCCCGGCACGAATCTCGACAATGACATCCTTGTCATCGCGCGGGTCCTTGGGGATGAGCAGGGCCTTTATCTCCGATTCAAGGATCGGCAGGCGGGGAGTGATCTCCTCGATCTCTGATTTGGCCAGTGCGATCAGGTCCGCGTCGCTTTCCGCGAGCAGAATGGACCTGGCCTCTTCCAGGCTTTTCAGTGATTGCCTGTACTCCCGCGCCTTGTTGATCAGGGGTTCGAGGTCCACCCGTTCCTTGTTGATCTCTGCCGCGCGCTGGTAGTCCCTCCCGACCTCGAGGAGTTCGTTTCCCAATCCTTCATATTTTTCTTCGATTGCCTTCAGTTTGTCGAGCATGCCTTTGCCTCAGCGGCATGCAAGCTGCCGCTCTTCCACATGAAATAAAGCGCGGCTGACTGCCGCGCGACGGCATTATATCACCCGTGCCGGTCGGGTTATGGATATCGGGTTAGTAACTGCTTGTGGCGGCGAGCACCATTGACAAGATCAGGATCACCGCAAAGATCGCAAACAGGATTTGCGCAGCCCGCTGGCTGCCATTTTTCTCCCCGGTGGGGGTCTTCTTTTTCTTTTTAGGATTTCTCGTTGCCATATCCGTTCACCTCGGCAGATGCCGGTAAAAAGCCTGCGCCATCACCTTCTCGAGTTCCTCCAGAGTGACAGGCTTCATTACATATCCGTCCGCTCCGAGCTGCATGGCTTTGTCCACGGTGACATCCGCGGCCTCGGAGGATAACATGATGACCGGCATATCCTTCCAGACCTTCCTGCGGCGGACGAATTCAAGCATATCCAGTCCGCTGACTTCGGGCATGTTGATATCCAGGATCAGAAGATCGGGCCGATCGCCGGTCAATAAGACCTGCGCAGCCGGGCGGGGATGATTGAAATACCGGGTGGAACAATCCAGCAGCCTGAGCATCAGGGCGACCGCCTGGCCCATCTCCTTGTCGTCATCCACGATCCATACGCGTTTCATCGCAGGGTTCATTCCAGGTGCGCCTTCACGCTCTGTGCGGCAGCGGTCTTCATTCCGCTCACCGCGATCAGCTCCTCGAGGGTTGCATGCCTAATCTTATCCATACTCCCGAAATGTTTCAAGAGTGCCTTCCTTCGGGCAGGACCGATCCCCGGAATAGTATCCAGTTGCGAAGCCAGGCCTTGTTTCGATCGTCTTGCGCGATGGGCGGTGATGCCAAATCGGTGCGCCTCGTCCCGGATGCGTTGCATCAAATACAGTCCTTGCGAATGGCGCGGCAGCATCAAAGGTTCGCTCTGCTGCGGGAGGAAGATTTCCTCCTCCTGTTTCGCCAACCCAATCACAGGCACTTTATGAAACAAGTCGAAACCTTCGAGAACCCGCGTCACCCGCCCAAGTTGACCCTTTCCCCCGTCGATGATGATCAGATCCGGGAGGACGGAAAAGGACTCGTCCACCCTGGTTCCCGGCTCACCGTTCGCTTCCCGCGCGGACCTCCATCTTCTGAAGCGGCGGGTGAGCATTTCCTCCATCGAGGCGAAATCGTCAGGTTCGCCGATGCTCGTGCTTTCGATGTTGAATCTTCGATACAGCTTTTTGGAAGGCACACCCTGCTCGAACACCACCATGGCGCCCACCGTCGCCACGCCCTGCGTATGGCTGACGTCGTAGCATTCGATGCGATTGGGCGGCGTGCTCAAGCGGAGGGCAGTCTGCAATTCCTGCAATGCCTGTTCCTGTTTATGGGTATCCGCCTGCCATTGTGCCCGCAACGCTTGCAGTGTTTCTGTCGCGTTTTCCGCTGCCATCTGAACAAGTTCATGGGATTGTCCCTGATGCGGGACGAGAAATTCCACCTTTTCACCTCCACGGCGCGATCGAAGCCATTGACTGATGATGCGGGCTTCCTCGATCTCCTCGGGGAGCATCACCTGGGGTGGAATGGTGGCGGATTCGGTGTAGAACTGTTTTACGAATTCGCCCATCACCTCGGTATCCGCAGTGTCTTCCGTGCCTTCGAGAATGAAATATTCACGCCCGATCAATTTCCCGCCCCGAATGAAAAAGATCTGGACGCAGGCTTCCCCGTCCGCGCGCGCCATGGCAAGCACATCCGAATCCAGGTAATCGGAGGGGAAGATGATCTTCTGTCTTTCGATGATGGATTGAACCGCTTTCAGTTGATCCCGCAGGACGGCTGCCTTCTCGAATCGCATTTCCTCAGAGGCTTTTACCATCTCAATTTGAATCCGGGTGACGATCTCCTCGCTGTGGCCGTTGAGGAACGCCATCAGGTCCGAGATCATCTGTCGATAGCCTTCCCGGTCGACCGCGCCGATGCAGGGGGCGTTACATAACTTGATATCATAATACAGGCAAGCCCGTTTGTCCCCGCCTGTGATCTGCCGATCGCAAGTGAGATAGGGAAATATGCGACGAAGCACGTCCAGTGTTTGATATACAGCCCAGGCGGAGGTGTATGGCCCAAAGTAGCGCGCCCCGTCATCGTTCATCAGACGCGTAACGGTCACCTTGGGGAAGGGGTCGTTCCAATGAATTTTGATGTAGGGATACCGTTTATCGTCCTTCAAGCGCACGTTGAATCGCGGCCGGTGCTTTTTGATCAGATTCATCTCGAGGATCAACGCCTCGAGTTCCGAGCCGACCACGATCCATTCGATGTCCGCGATCTCGCGCACCAGACGCCGGGTTTTCGTATCCTGGGTTCCATCCGAGTGGAAGTAGGAACGAACCCGGTTCTTGAGATTGACCGCCTTGCCAACGTAGATGATCACGCCCGCGCTGTTCTTCATGAGATAGCAGCCGGACTTGGAAGGGATGGTATTCAGGATGCCCTGCAGGGAATCGGATATCTCCATCGAGACGGCAATTCTAACATGCCAAAACAATATGGACTCTGTAACATAAGCGGTGGGTTTTGAGAAAAGGCGAACTTCTTGTAAGATGGTGATTGAGAGATCGCCACAGACAAGGAGTTCGCCATGCCAATTGTTGTCCTCAAGCTGCCGGATGTCAAGCG
>VGNF01000082.1 GCA_016866195.1 Chloroflexota bacterium
CCCCGGAAACCAAACCCGCGCTGAATTGGAAGTTCTTCACAGCCTGAATCCCGACCAGACTGAACACCAGAATCGTCGCAAGAAGCCGTAGAAAGCGAGCCATTCCGCCCTGTCCCGTCGGCGGGAGTCTCACCATCAGGACAGGCAGCGTTGAAACGAGTGGCAGGACTGCCGGCATGAAATAATATTTATGCCTCAAGGCAACGAAGAAGAAAAGATAAATCGAAAAAGGGAGCACCCAGAGCAAAATCAACAATATATGTAATCGCGTTTGTCGGTCTGCGATCCCGAGAACCGCCGCGATCAGAGATAAGGCAAGGATTGGGATTTCGACATAATTGGCTTCGAGCACCGGGAGCCACGTAGATGGTGAACTGTCCCCTGTGAAAACGAATCCGGAGGCAGTCGCATCCGATTGACTGGACTGAATTTTGAGCGCCGCCTGCCTCTCCGATTCAAACACCAGGAACGGATTGCTTATCAGAAATGTCAATGTCATCAAGGCAAGGAACTGCGCAGCAAGGATTCCGATCCGCCCGATCGCCAGGCGGCTCATCCGCCAACCAAAAAACAAATACCCGGGGATGGCCAGGAAGAAGAACAAACCGATTAACTTCGTAGCTGCGGCAAGTCCACAGGCGACCGCTGCGAGTTTAAAGTCCCTTCCGAATTTCAGATTATCCCGCTGCAGAAAGAAGAATGTTAGAACAACGAAAAGAAAGACCAGGCTCTCCGGATGCCACCATAAATTGTTCATCATCACTATGGGAATGGTCAGCAGGAAGATGAACAAAAGAATTGCCTGCGCGGGCCGCTTGAATCCTGTTTGCACATACACCAAAGTTCCAATTCCAATCAACATGGGCAGAACACTCACGAGTTGCCGGAGCAAAAGCAGGTTCAAAGAAATTTCGCCGGCACCGACGATGGGGATCAGAGGCAGGATGGCAAGCGCAGAGAACAGAAAGAACGGAAATCCGTAGTAGTAATGCTTGTATTGGATGAATCGATAGATCGATCCCAGGAAAGAATCCGCCGGCTGGTTCAGCATGCGCTGCAGATGTGGATATTGCCCAAATTCATCCGGCGAGAATACAGAGAGCATGTTGAGGTCGCGTGCTCCCTGTGCGTTGATCGGCAGGAACACCAGAAAATAGATCAATCCTATCAATCCGATCGCAAGGGAGACTCGATCCCGGACAGTTTTCATTCCGGACGGATTTCCTTTATTCGGTCGGTCAATTCCTGCACGATCTCGGAGTATTCAGAGTCAGCAGCCAGATTGCTCATCTCGTAGGGATCGGACTGCAGATCGTACAGTTCCCTCTCTCCTGTTTCATAAAGCACCAGTTTCCATTCCCTTGTTCGAAATCCTGCGTAGGAAGGGACGCGCATGGTGATATCCAGACTCTCACCATCATCGTCTTCCCCATATTGTTCGAAAAGGAATCCATCTCGAATTCTCATGCTTGGATCATCCAGCAAGGGGAGCAGGCTTACCCCGTCAATCAGATCCGCATCCGCGGCCCCCGCAAGTTCCAAGAGGGTTGGCGCGATATCGATGTTTAGGACAAAATTCGAATCCGTCCGTGAGGCCTGGATCCTTTCAGGATAGGAGATCACGAAGGGAACGTGCATGCATTCATCATATGGACATCCCTTCCCGATGAACTTGTGATTGCCAAGGGACATACCATTATCCGACGTGAACAGGATGAAGGTATTTTCCCGGATTCCCTCCCTTTCGAGGGTGTCAACCAGATCCGCCACAGCCTCGTCGGTACTCATGAGGGACCGCAGAATTCGCTGGTAAATTCCCTCCGCATGGTCTTGCGTGGGAGGATCCAAGTCGCTCCACCAGGAGGGTTTGTCGGTCAGGTCCTGCTCAAAGAAATTCGGCGGCCGATAGGGGGTGAACTCGTCTGTATAGGATTTAAACAGATTGGCATGACGCGCGGCCGGATAGTACGGTTGATGCGGAGAGATCACATTCAACATGAGAAAAAAGGGTTCGGCGGAATTCGCCCGGATAAAATCCACCGCCTTGTCCTTCAGGATATCCGTGCTGTAGGCTTCCGGATCGGAACCGTATTGGATGATCGTTCCATTTTCATTCAGCGAATAACCAAAATAAAAATATTTTCCGGGTTCGGTGTTCACGAAAGCCGCCCATTCGTCCCAGCCCGGCGGGATATACCCCTCGGGCAGGGAATTGTATTCGTTCAAGTATTTGCCGAACAAAGCTGTCCGGTAACCTGCCTGCTGCAACCAGACAGGTAGAGTGGAGGAATCATCAATGACCGTCGCACCACCAAGCGGTGCGCGATTGGTGAGCACGCCGTGACTGTGAACATATTGGCCGGTCAGGAGGCTCACCCGGCTCGGGCAGCAAAGCGAGGTAGTGACATAGGCGCCCTCGAACATCACCCCCTTCCCCACAAGTTCTTCTTGCACAGTCGGCATGTGTTGTATGGAATGAAACGGCTGGTCATCTGTAAGAACTACCACAATATTTGGCTTGTCGACGCGCCGTTTGGGGGCATCGAAACAAGCCGCGCTTGGTCCAAAAAGAATCAAATTGCAAAGAGTGATGAAAAGAATTAGCTGAAATCGCCTGGGGATCATGGAAAAATTCGTTACCTTGGAATCGTGCTGATCGGAAATCAGAGAGGGTGGACAAGATCGAATTATACCCGCCTGCCCAACGCATCATTGGAGATACAATTGGACCATGAAATACGAATCAGTGCAGGGGATTCACCTCCCTAAGATCGGGTTTGGTACATGGAATATCGGAGGGGGTGCCTCGGCGAATTCGAAGAAAGACCCTGCCTCCCTCGCAGCCCTGCGCTCGGCCTTGGAGATCGGTTATACCCACATCGACACGGCTGAAATGTACGCAGCTGGACACGCGGAGGAACTCGTCGGATCGGTCGTGAAAGATATGCGCCTCCCCCGCGAGTCGCTTTTCATTACATCCAAAGTGCTGCCCTCGCACTTGGCATACCATGACGTCCTCAAGGCCTGTGAAGCGAGTCTTCGGCGGCTGAAGATGGATTACCTGGATCTTTACCTGATCCACTGGCCTCACAAGGACATGACCCTTTCTGAGACCTTTCGTGCGTTAAACAAGCTTGTTCGTGATGGCAAGGTTCGACATCTTGGCGTCAGCAACTTTGACCTTCCGCTGCTTAAACAATCTCAGGAATATTCCGAGAGGCCGATAGTGACCAACCAGGTTCCTTTTAGCCTTTCTAACCGAACCTATCTCCAAAACGGCATCCTGAAATATTGTCAGAGGAATCAAATCCTGCTCACTGCTTATTCCCCCCTGGAGGAAGGGCGGCTTGCCAACACAAGGACAGTGAAGGATATTGCCCGGACCCATCGAGCGACAATCCATCAAATCGCATTGGCATGGATTGTCTCACATCCGCTGGTCGTAACGATTCCGATGTCTGCGAATCCGATTCACCAAAAGGAGAATTTTGACGCGGCAGTAATTGAACTTACCGATGAGGAATTTCGGAGATTGCATGTTGAATAGACCCATCCTGGATTTGTCGGCGCAATCACCTGCGGAACCGCAAATTCGGATTGCGGAAGAACCCAAAGCAGATACCGAACCCCTTTTCAAGGTGATCATTCACAACGACAGTATCACACCGATGGATTTCGTGGTGGAGGTCCTGAAGGCGATCTTTTACCTATCCAATGCAAAGTCGACCGAGATCATGCTCTCAGCCCATTTTTATGGATTGGCCTATGTGCAGACTCTCGTCCGAGCCGAGGCGGAGCGGCGGGTGGATCAAGCCCACCAGGCGGCGGAAGTCCAGGGATATCCACTAAGATTTACGATTGAACCGGAATGAAATACCCGTTGCGCGTTAAAAAATAATGGGATATAGTTTCGCCCACAAAAACCAAGAGGTTGCCAATTAATGTCATCCATCACGCGTGGAAAAGGTCTGCTCGAGCCCCTGCTGGCAGATTTGCGAGCCCAGCGGGCAAACAAACTCATCCCGCGGTCACTCCGATCCGGCAGAATTCTCGACATTGGATGCGGTACCTATCCATACTTCCTGGCCCATACACTTTTTCAGGAAAAGTTTGCCATCGATCAGATCCCGATCCCGAAAAATACTGCCATGGAGCTCCGGATCGAGAGTTTTACGCTGGATTTGGAAACCAAACCCAACCTCCCTTTTCAAGAACGGTTCTTCGAAGTGGTTACTCTGCTTGCGGTTGTCGAGCACCTGGATCCATCCTTAATGGCCTTGTTGTTCAAAGAAGTGTACCGGGTGTTAAAGCCAGGGGGAATGGTCATCCTTACCACCCCGGCTGCCTGGTCGGATGGGTTATTAAGATGGATGGCGCGGGTCAATCTCGTGAGCGCCGAAGAGATCCGGGAGCATGCCTACGCCTACACCCTGCCGCTGTTGGGTTGGTATTTCGGCCAGGCCGGATTCGAGATGACCAAAATCCGTTTTGGATACTTTGAATTCATGCTCAATATGTGGGCAACCGCGCAAAAATAACTTGGATCCACTGCAAACCCTTACGCGGATCAATCAAGACGACCTGCTGGCATCCTTTGGCTGGAAGGACCGCCCGATCCTTTCACGCCTTTTGCGTTGGTTCTCAGAAGCGCCCGCTCGAAAATTCGCGCGGCAAATGATCGAATTTGATCGGACCGTTGGGGAGTTCGGGTTGGTTCATGGGTCCAGCATGACTGTGCGAAGCTATGTGCAGGATGTCCGTATTCATGGAAATTCCCTCCCGGCGGGACCATTTTTGGCGTTGTCCAATCACCCGGGGATGACGGACACCTTGAGCCTGTTTTGCGCGTTGGATCGATCCGACCTGAAAATCATTGCTTTGGATCGACCCTTCTTGAATGCCCTACCGAACACGAGTCGCCACTTGTTTTACTTGAAGGAGGATGCCGCGTCTCGCATTGGGCTTGTTCGTCAGGTGAGCGCGCATCTACGATCCGGCGGTGCCCTGTTGACCTTCCCCGCCGGTCGAATCGAGCCGGATCCGGATGTTCACGATGGAGCGCTGAACTCGCTTCGCCAATGGGTGGATAGTGCTGGCGTGTTCCTCCGAATGGCGCCCGAAACCGCAATCCTGCCCGTACTGGTCCGGGGCGTTGTGTGGGATCGAATGGCGCGACACCCGCTGCTGGCGATAAAAAAAACAAGAGAGGATAGGGATACCCTTGCAGCCGCACTCCAGCTGCTTTCGCATGTCATCTGGAACAGCAGGCCGGTGATCGTACGCGTTCAAATCGGTCGTCCGATCTATGCTCGGGATTTGGGAGGAACCAACCCGAAAATCATACATTCGGCAGTGATCAACGAAATGGAAAAACTAATTCTCGAAACTCCCCGCGGCATGGGTCGATCCGTGATGCAATGAAAGCCCCAACATCGGGATTAATCCGCCGGAGTACCCGCCAGTATGGGCTCATCCCCGTTGTAACGAAGCAATTGCGGCCATTTTCGGATCACAAGGAATAATCCGACCAGACAGCCGATCCCTCCGCTGATGATCGCAAGCGGCGCGCCGAAAAGCTGGGCTACTACACCAGCTTCAATCTCCCCCAATTGAGGACCGCCCTGGAAGAAGATTTGCGTAATGCTGGTCATACGCCCGCGGATGTAATCGGGCGTCTGTAATTGGCGGATTGTGTTGCGTATGATGGTGCTCACACCGTCCGCTGCGCCTGTAATCGCAAGTGCCAGCCAGGCCACAAAAAACGACCGTGTGAGGCCAAAAACCACCGTCGCCAGGCCAAATATCAGCACTGACCCTAGGAAGGTGGTCCCTTGGCGGCGGATTTCCCGTAATTGAGATATTACCAGGGCAATCGCGACAGCCCCAACTGCCTGCGCGGCGGAGAGATAGCCGTATTCCACCACTCCTACCCGCAAAACGCGGGTTGCGATGATGGGCAAAAGCGTATTAGCGGAAGCAAAGAACGTGGCAATGAAATCCAATACCATGGAGGCAAGAATCACCGGCCGACTGAAGATAAAACGAATTCCTTCCTTGATCGATCCCGCGTTTACGCCAGTCGGCCGATCGGAATTCGACTGCGGAACATTCCCAATCATCAGCAAGGCGATCAAAACGAAAAGGAAGGATGCGGAATTCGCGTAATACACTGCCTGCTGCCCTGCAAATGCGATCACGATTCCACTTAATGCCGGGCCAATCACCGCCCCAGCCTGAAAAACCGTGAAGGTCATGCTGAAAGCGTTGGGCAGATCCTTGGGCGGGACAAGATTTGGAACAAGAGCCTGCCGGGAGGGACCGTCGAACGCCACCGCCACCGCTTGCAGAGCGGTGACCAGGTAGATGTGCCAAATCGTTACCTGGCCGGTCTCCGTCAGCAAGCCAAGGGACAAGGCCAGGAGTGCAGCCGCGCTTTGGGTGATGAACAGGATCGTACGGCGGTTAAACGAATCCGCGAGTGCTCCGCCGATCAATGAAAACAAAAGAACCGGCAAAATGCGGGCCAGTCCGATGCCACCGAGTGCAATGGGATTCTTGTTTAGCTGTGAGACGTGCCAGAACAAAGCCCAAACCTGCATTTGAGTCCCCGTGATGGAAATCAATTGACCCAGCCAGAGATATCGGAAACGCCGATGTTTCAACGCGGGAGGTATGTGCAATCCCATGAATTCGTCCAGGTTTCGTTAAAGAACCTCCGAGGGCGAGAAGCCGCGGAGGTTCGAAAATTCGACTGCCAATCGAGCGTTACTTTCTGTTAATTATAACAAGTTCGTCCATTCGACTGGTGGGGAAAAACAATTTCAAGTCAATCATCCTGAAGTGAATCGCCATTTCTGATTTCATTTTTCCCATCTCGGGGGATCGTCATGTAACCATTCAAGGCGGGGAGGGAGGGATTCGAACCCTCGGTGGACCGGAGCCCACAACGGTTTTCGAGACCGTCCCATTCAACCACTCTGGCACCTCCCCAATTCCACGCGGCGAAGATTATAACCGATACGATCTATACCAATACGCTCTCGTGCAAGCCAGGATAGTGCACCGCATCCAGTTTACGATCTTTGAGCAAACCACGCAGAATCCCTGCCTGCTTTTCTTCTCCATGGACGAGGAAGATGCGTTTAACACGACCGCGGACACCCATCGCGTATTTCACCAGTAAATCCTGACCGGCATGGCCGGAGAGACCTCCTATCGTGGCGACTTCGCATTTCATCTGGGGGCTCTCTCCGAAGATCCGCACCTCGGTTTCGCGGTCGGCCAGCCTGCGACCCAGAGTGTCTGGCGCCTGCCAGGAAACGATGCAAATCGTATTGCGGGGGTCTCCAAGATTGTTCTTGATATGATGCAGGATTCGACCGGTTTCCGCCATCCCAGAGGCGGAGATGATCACCATCGGTTCGTTACGCTCGTTCAATTGCTTGGATTCTTCAACCGATTGTATATACGTCAGCATTTTGAAATCGAGCGCGGGGTGACGCGCCTCCTCCACAAATCTTCGGGTTTCGGGGTCAAAGCATTCCGTATGAGAACGAAACACTTTCGTGGTTTCGACCGCCAACGGGCTATCGACAAAGACGGGGATCTGGGGAACATCCCGGTTGTGCATCATCGTATTCAGGTGATAGACCAATTCCTGAGTCCGACCGACGGCAAAGGAGGGGATGATGATTTTGCCCCCTCTCTCAACGGTCCTTTTCACCACTTTCTGAAATTCAATAAAAGCCTGCTGTGGATCGTTGTGAGGTTTATCCCCATAGGTGCATTCCATGATCATATAATCGGCATTTTGAGGAAGAACCGGATCTCTCAGCAATGGCAGTTCGAACCGGCCGATATCACCGGAAAACCAAAGCAAGATCTTCCTGCCCTTTTCCTCGATCTCAAGTGAAATCCCAGCGGATCCGAGAATATGGCCCGCCTCGTGAAATCGGACGATCACACCAGGTACTGGCTCGAAGGGGGCATCGTACTCTTCACCTAGGAAATGGTCCGAAGCCCGTTCGGCATCTTCCTTGGTATACAGCGGCTCAATCGGCGGCTCTCCGCGCTGAGCGCGTTTACGATTGACGAATTCCGCGTCCGCTTCCTGGATATGACCCGAATCGCGTACCATCAAATTGGCCAGATCCACCGTCGCACGAGTGGCATGGATCTGGTGTGCGAATCCCTGTTTGACCAGGTTGGGCAGGTTGCCGGAATGATCAATGTGAGCGTGCGATAAAACGACCGCATCCAACTTACGCGGATCATGCTGGAAGTTCAGGTTACGCTCGTATGTATCCGCTCGCCGACCCTGGAACAGACCACAATCCAATAGCAGCCTGGAGCCGTTCACCTCCAGCAAATGTTGGCTGCCGGTCACCGTATGAGCCGCGCCGTGGAAACTAATGCGCACTTTGGCCTCCTAGCACATGCAGAATCTGTGCACCAAACCGCTGTGCACGGGTGGGAGTATCCTTCATCAGGACTGCCAATTCGTCCAAACTCCTCGGCGGGTTTTCCGAGAGCATGGTCAGGTATGGTTTTGGAAGGATCACATCGGAATCGACCTTCATCTGCAGGCCCAAGGATTTCCTCCAGGATTTCAATTGATCCAATCTTTTCAGAACCGCATCGCTTTTCGAATCTTCTCGTTTTCGTCTGACCAGCGGAGCCTGCAATCCTTCATGAATTACGCCCAGCACCGCGGATCCCCATCGCTTAATCTGCTTTTCGCTCATGCCTGCCGCCGAAAGGTCCACCAGCTTCTCCACAGGTCGTTTGGACAACAGGATCAGGACATCCTCCATGACAACTTTATATGGGGGGCGATCTAATTT
Source organism: Chloroflexota bacterium (assembly GCA_016866195.1). Classification (GTDB taxonomy): domain Bacteria; phylum Chloroflexota; class Anaerolineae; order Anaerolineales; family Villigracilaceae; genus VGNF01. The sequence goes on from VGNF01000082.1 coordinate 8,844, forward strand.
CTCAGCTTCGAGATCCCGCCACCGGCATAATCGGGAAAGGACGGTCAATTCGCGCAGAGAAAGATCCTTGCGCCCGGAAAATTTTTGCCAGGTTTCCCCGTTGATCTTCCCTTTCAGATCATCCACGGCACACAGGCGGGAAAAATCCTCCCGCGCAATTTGCAGCCGGTCGGATGCAATCAATTCGGCTTCCAGGGCTTCCCGCAGATCGAAGAGGTAATGCGTATCGAGTCGGGCATAATGAATCTGCTCATTCGACAAGGGCCGGGCTCCCCAATTGGCTTTTTGATGCCGTTTGTCAATTTTTATCCCAAACTTTTCTCCGAGCAGCCTGTCCAATCCCACGGCAGGATATCCAAGAATGCGCGCAGCTTGCATGGTGTCAAACAGGTTGACAAAGGAATAACCGAAATCCCTTCGCAAGCAAATCAAATCATATTCAGCAGCGTGAAAGATTTTTTCAATCTTTGATTCAGAGAAGATTTGAGACAATCCTTCCAAATCCGGCAAGGCAAAAGGATCAACCAGATAATCCGCGCCGCGTGAGGAAAATTGCACCAGGCAGACCTGCTCACGGAAAGCATGCAGGCTGTTGGATTCCGTATCCACAGCCATACGCTCTTGTACACGCAGGTCATCCACCATTGCCCGCAGAGATTTTTCCGAATCAACCCAGATGGGAGGCGGCAAAGCTTCAGACATATCGGCTGATTATAAACCCGAAGGAGATTACCGATCGGAGACTAACCGGGAGCGAGATCCTTCTCCATTACTTGCGCGTCCCCGCCATCACTATAATAGGTCTTCCAGACATCCACGGTGTGATATCCGTCTTTTTCATACATGGCAATCGCCGGAGAATTGGACAGACGAACAGTTAACCGCGCCTTCGGAACGCATAAGCGGATCTCACACGCTCGCAACAATGCGCTGCCGATGCCACGACGCTGAAATTCCGGGTCGACCGCGATCGTGGAAATCCAACCCCATCCCTCGCGCGGACGCGGATCTCCGGCGATAAAACCGACCATTCGCTCATGTACCATGGCTTTTAATCGAATCACTTCCGGAAAGCTGAGCACGGCGATGAGATCAAAGATCGACCACGCATCCTGCTTGAAGCAGTCCCGCTCCAAGCGCCGCAGGGAATTGAGATCCATGAGGTTTGCCTGAACAATTTCCATAATAAAATGAGCCTCAACAAGAGGCTCATTTTATTCGATTTTCGATCCCGCTTCCTATCCCTTCGCGTTCTTGCCCAGGAAATTCTCCAGCATGCTGGTGAATTCCATCGGGAAGATGTACTTTGTCGAGGCACTCGCCCCGATGGATTTGAGGGTCTCGAAATACTGCAACGTCATTGTCTTCTGATCCACGGTTTTGGCAGCATTGAAAATATGCTCCAACGCTTTGGCAAATCCCTGGGCTTTCAGTTCCTGCGCCTGCTGCAAGCCCTCGGCTTCAAGGATGGCGGACTGCTTGGAGCCCTCCGCCCGCAGGATGGAAGCCTGTTTTTCACCCTGTGCAACGTTGATGGCGGGGGCGCGCGTTCCGGTCGATTCCGTCACAACCGCCCGGCGGATGCGTTCCGCCGACATCTGGCGGTTCATGGCTTCCTGGATCTCTCGCGGCGGGATGATCTCGCGAATTTCCACGTTCGTTACTTTGACACCCCAGCGTTCCGTAACTTCATCCAGGCGCGTACGCAGCATGTTGTTGATATGTTCCCGCTCCGATAGCACATCGTCCAACGGGATTCCGCCGATGACTGCGCGCAATGTGGTCGTGGCCATGCCCTGCGCGGCGGTCTCGAAGTTCTGAACCTGAAGGACCGACTCGGTGGCGTCCAATATCTTGTAATACCAGATGAAATCCACCGAAATGCTGGCGTTGTCCTTGGTGATCGCGGTCTGGTGAGGGATCTCCCGCACCTGCTCGCGCAAATCCACCCGGACAGCCCGATCGATGACCGGGAAAAGAAATACGATGCCCGGTCCTTTTTGACCGATGCAGCGGCCGAGACGGAAGACGACGAGCCGCTGGTATTCCGCGACGATGCGGATGGCGTTTGCCACGATGATGAAGGCAATTATCGCAAACGCGCCGATGATGCAAAGCAGGCTGTTGGCTAGGATATCCATGGCTACTCCTTGTTATTTTCCTTTTTGTGACTTCTCTTTTTCGACCACGAGGATAAATCCTTCGCGTCGGATGACACGAACATTGCTTCCCGCTGGGATTGGCGAATCGCTCCGCGCGCTCCATAATTCCCCGGCGATTTGAACGCTTCCTCCGTCATGGACCCTGGTTTTCGCCTCCCCCAATTGATCCACCAACTCCTCAAGATCATGGCTGGGACGGGCATACGCGGCATCGATCGACTTTCGAACGGCGAACCAAAGGAACAAGGCTACCGAGGTAGAAGCCACCAAGGCGAGCAATGGATGCACACCCGCGGCTCCGGTTTCCCCGGGGAAGATGAAGATCGAGCCGAGAATCAACATGAGAATCGACAACGCCAGGAACCATTCCCGCTTCGGTTTTTGTATGGCATACAAGAAGGGGACAATGCTCAAGGCGAGAATCGCCAATGCCCACCATTGAAAGGTCAGGTTATAGATGGCGTAGCCCCCCACCACGACGCAGAAAAAGGCGCCGACTTCGAACATTCCCGTTCCGGGTGTCACCAGGGACATCATTGCCAGCAAGACAGCCCCCAGCAGGAAGAGATACGCAATATTCGGGCTAAGCAAAAAGTCCATTGTTACTCCGTTTCATTATACAACAAGACGATCTTTTACTTCCCATACGATGGAAGGGCAATTAAAGTTGCCCAAGGAATTCTCCTTGCAGGTTGTATAATGATGCCGGTCAAATCGAAAAACCTATGGAGAATTCGTGAAACCCAGAAATATCTGTGTCATCGGGTTGGGGTATATCGGCCTGCCTACCGCGTCCACCCTCGCGTCCAAGGGGAATCACGTCCTGGGCGTGGACATCAATTCTGAAATCATCGACACCTTGAGCAAGGGAGAAATTCATATTCATGAGCCCGGTTTAAAGCATGTGGTTCAGCACGCGATCGAATCGAAATGTCTGGAAGTGGCAACCGTCGCCCGCCCGGCGGATGCCTTCATCATCGCCGTTCCTACGCCGTTCAAGGAGGAAGAATTCGGGGAGTTCAATGGTCTCAAGTTTAAACTTGCGGACATGCGGGCAGTGATCTCCGCTGCCGAGTCGATCGTCCCCCACCTGAAGAAAGGCAATCTGGTGATCCTCGAATCCACCTCTCCGCCTCGGACGACGTGCGATCTGGTTGCCCCCATCCTGGAGCGATCCGGGTTAAAGGCGGGATCGGATTTCCATTTATGCTATTCTCCGGAACGCGTCCTGCCGGGTCAGATCATGCAGGAATTGATCGAGAACGCCCGAGTGGTGGGCGGGATAACGAAGGAATCGGCTCAAGCCGGCCAGGACCTATACGAAATCTTCGTGACCGGCCGGATTCTCAAAACCGACGCGACCACCGCCGAGATGGTCAAGCTGATGGAAAACACCTACCGCGATATCAATATCGCAATTGCCAATGAGTTCTCCCGGCTCGCGGAAAAATTCGGGGTGGATGTCTGGGAGGCTGTCTCTCTCGCCAATCTGCACCCCCGCGTCAAGATCCTGGAACCCGGGCCAGGTGTGGGAGGTCACTGTATCTCTGTTGACCCATGGTTTTTGGTCGAAGCCGCACCGGAGCTAACTCCATTGATCATTCACAGCAGACTGGTCAACGATGGGCAACCGAACTACGTGGTGGAGAAATTGATCCGTTCCATCGGCTCGATCAGGAACAAACGAATCGCCGCGTTAGGCCTTGCCTACAAGCCTGATGTAGATGATTTGAGGGAAAGTCCCGCCGTCGAAGTCGTCCGTCTCCTGCAACACGGAGGCGCTCAAGTTACCTCGTGGGAGCCCTTCAAACCGGAGGCGGCCTTGGAGGGGATCAAGATGGCCACTTCCTTCGAAGAGGCGATTCAAGAAGCTGAAATATTGATCCTGTTGGTCAAACATACGGATTTTCGTTCCCTTATTGCTACAGAAGTTGCACAACACA
>VGNF01000083.1 GCA_016866195.1 Chloroflexota bacterium
CCCCATCGTCGCAGGCGAGTGGATAGAGAAAACATACGGCGCCGAACTTGTCGATGCAATGAAAATGATCAAGCAAACAGTCGATCCCCACAATTTGCTGAATCCGGGCAAAATGTTCGCAGCTCCTCCCATGGATACTCATTTGCGGTTCGGTGAATCGTATCAAGTCAAGGCCTGGCCGGCCACTTTGAAATTTGATCACGAAGGCGGTCTGGCCGGCGCGATAGAACAATGCAACGGGCAAGGCGTGTGCCGTAAACGGACGGGGGTGATGTGCCCTTCCTTCCAGGCGACGCGGGATGAGGCGTTCAGCACCCGAGGACGCGCCAACCTTTTGAGGGCGCTGATCAGCTCACCGATGGTGGATGGTTTCCGATCCAGGAATGGGATGGAATGGAAGCGATCAAAATTCTTGAAAGCCGTCTATGCTTCCCTGGATCTCTGCCTGGCTTGCAAAGGATGTTCCGCTGAATGCCCGAGCGGTGTGGACATGCCGCGGTTGAAGTACGAATTCCTGAATGAATATTACAAACACCATGCTCGCCCTCTGCGGGATTATTTTTTCGGGTATTTCCACATCGTTTCGCGATGGATACAACCGATCGCGCCCTTGATAAATGTATTGACTGGGGTTTCCTGGATTCGCAAGTCGCTCGCTCGATTATTAGGGCTTTCACCTGAACGACCCTTTCCCAAGTTTTCCCATACCACGGCAAAGGTGCCCGGGATGAAAAAAGGTGCCAAAACGGTGCTGCTTCTTGTAGATGTCTTTTCACGTTACATCGATGCGGAAGTGGAGCAGGCTGCGTTGGATATATTGCACTGGAGCGGGCATGAGGTCAGAGTCCTGCCTGTGATTGGAGCAGGGGCTTCCCTACTCTCCAGGGGATTTATCGAGGGAGCCCGGTCTCACGCCAATCAGATCCTTGCCGCGATTGAAACATTGGGTGGGGGTGCCGAGTTCGATATTGTCGGATGTGAACCACCCGAAGTGTATTGCCTGAAACACGAATACCTGTCCTTGCTTCCAGACCGTTCGCGGGACATCGAGAGATTTCGGCATCGCGTCTGGCTGCTGGATGAATTCCTTCTGCGATCCGAAGCCTTCGGTCGGTTCCTTTCAAAGATTGAATCCTCCAATGGTCGAATCGTTCAAGATCGAATACCGATCACCTTTCATCCGCATTGTCATCAACGCGCCGAAGGATTGGCGGAGGATGATTTCCCTTTGGGGGTTTCTGCGTCGGTCACCCTGCTCAGGCGGTTCGGATTCGAGGTGGCGGTCATGGATGCCGGTTGCTGTGGCATGGCAGGGACGTTCGGATATGAAGCGGAGCACCATCAACTTTCCATGCAAGTCGGTGAATTGGGAGTATTGCCCGCAGCGAGGATGGCAGATAGACTGGTTTCGACCGGTTCGGTCTGCCGAATGCAGATTCGGCATGGCGCCGGGAAGGATGTTTCCCATCCGCTCGTCTTGGTTCGCGATCGCGTACGGGATTTTATGGATCCTGCGCGTTCACGAGTTGATTGAGTTCGCGTTCTGAATATGGCTCGTGAGTAGAAATGCCGCAATTCCAAATGCCACTGCAACGTTGATGGAATGTTTCCTTCCCTTCAATGGAATGCAATAGACTGCCTTGCACAGGTGGAGCAGGGCCGGATCGATTCCCGCGATCTCGTTGCCTACAGTCAATACTATTCCCGCTTCTCCTACGGGAGGCACCGATGTTGTGATATGGGATATTGGCGTCGCCATTTCTTCGGTTTCCAACGCGAGAATTTCCCACCCTTCTCTTTTCAATTTCATCGCCAGTTCCACGGAATTATTATGATGTTACCATTGGATTTGGGCGCTTGCTCCCGGGTCGGCTTTTTGAACGGCTCGGTCCTCCGGTTTGGGAGTGATACCGCAGAGATAGGCATGGTCGATGCCAAATCCTTCCGCAGATCGAAGGATTGACCCTACATTCAAGCCGGAACGGATGTTATCGAGAAGAATTCGGATATTCGAAGGCCTGTAGTCGATCTGCTTTATTTCCTGATCTCGTTTCAATGAATGGCTGCAGTCAAGAATAGTATCACCCAGACAACCCGGGCAGCGGGTTCCCGTTTCCCCATCATTGATTAGGGGGTATCTTAATCCGCAGTTCGTGCATATTCGTATTTCGCAAGTTCGAAATGCCATGGTTTCCATTATACTGGGCTGATCGTCGCCTTAATGAAACCAATGAAAGTAAGGAGCGGCTTATGTTGTGGGCTTTCATTCGATGGAACCACAGAGCACGCTGCACCCTTTCGGGTGTGGTTCGCGAAGAACGCGGAGATTCCGTATTCATTTCTCGGCGAACTCAGTGCTCCCTGTGGGAAGGAAAATCGAGACCTATCTTTTTAGCCGCTCGCTGGGAGTATTCGTAAACACATTTCTTGGTTATTACGGTTCCTTTACAGTACTTTCGCAGTTATGTGAGATTAGCAGAATGAAGAAATCGAAATGGATTTCCAGACTTTCGTTGTTGGTGCTGTGTCTTTTATCCGCAACGACCATGGGTTCATGGACGCAGTTTCCACGAAACTTTCAGGCTGCGGACGATTTGGTCAGGGAGGTGAATTCCCTGCGCGCCTCTCTTGGTTTATCCGCGTATAGGGTAAATTCCATTCTAATGATGACTGCCCAGCAGCATGCAGATTATCTGGCATCTATCGAATCCACGACGTACTACGGGGAGGATGGATCGCGCCCCTACCAGCGCGCGCTTGCGGCCGGTTACCCAGTTTCGGGCGATCTAACCTTTGGAGGTACATTTTCCGAGAGCATTTACGCCGGATCCAATCTATCACCGGCACAGGTTGTTGGGATTTGGCAGGGGATCGCTCGCGATTTGAATACTTTGACTTCTCCGGCTTTCGAGGATATGGGTGTGGGCATTGCCGAGAATGGAGGAGTCGCGTATTTCGTTTTGGATGTTGGCACCGCTACTTCTGATCTCAGCACAATTGGAAACCTTGACGCGCCTCTGGAAAAAGAGACAATGCCGGCCGGCACGGGGACACCCGAGGTCGTGGTTCTCTCGTCGACTCCCCTGGAGGATGGCACAGTGTATCACTTAGTTCGAGCTGGCGAGGCGTTGTGGAGCATCGCCTCTGCCTACGATATGACTGTGGAGGAATTGCGAAAGAAAAATCGTCTGACTTCTGACGATATTTTCGAAGGGCAAAAATTACTTATACATCAACCGCCCGCGGAAACGCCGAGTGCGATTCCGACCATTACCGTGACACTCGGTATTCCGACGTCCACTTCGACCCGACCGATGCCCCCTTCGCCAACACTTACGTTTACTCCTCAACCCATTGCGCCCGATTCAACCGGCAGTGGCTTTTTGATCGTTCTTGGAATCGTTTTCGTCGCCATTACAGCGGCAGGGATGGGAACGTGGTTAAGTCGGAAAACCCAACTTTAATTCGGTTCAATTCTCGTTTCCCTTTGGAGTATAATCTTGTTGTGAATTAATTCACAAATAATGGGAGATTGCCGATGACAGAATTCCGATTTGATGCTTTATTGCCGGCAGAAATGGCAACCCGGGCAGAATACCTGGGGGTAAAAAAGGCGGAGATGCCTTTCCTGAAAATGTTCATGCTGGCCACCCTGGCTGGCGCGTTCATATCCCTCGGGGCGATTTTTTCAACAACCGTGAGCTCCGGAAGTGTTGGTATTTCATCTCCGGATGGAAACCTGGCGTATTCCGCCACGCTGCCGTATGGATTCAACCGACTGCTGGCCGGTTTCGTTTTCAGCCTCGGCCTGATCCTGGTGATCGTCGGCGGAGCAGAATTGTTCACGGGCAACAATCTGATCGTGATGGCCTGGGCCAGCGGAAAAGTGCGATTTTCGGATATGATCCGGAATTGGGGAATCGTCTATGCGGGGAATTTTGTCGGATCCTTCGGAACGGCATTGCTCATGTATACCACCCGTCAATATACTTTCGGCGGAGGGGCGGTGGGAGTGGCGGCCTTGAGTACGGGGGTCTTCAAATGCAGTTTCGATTTCGTCCAGGCGCTGGCGCTGGGGATTATGTGCAACACACTTGTGTGCCTGGCCGTCTGGATGTCGTTCAGCGCCCGTTCGACGATCGATCGTATTGCCACAATCCTCTTTCCGATTTCCGCCTTCGTCGCGGCGGGATTCGAACATAGTGTGGCGAACATGTACTTCATCCCTTACGCCTTGTTGATCAAATACGGCGATCAGGGATTCATGGAAACTGTTTCGCAGAAGGTCCCAAATCTGGAGCGATTGACACCCGCTGATTTCCTGATCAATAATCTGATTCCGGTCACCGTTGGCAACGTCATTGGGGGTGCCGTCCTTGTTGCAGCTGTGTACTGGGCGATATTTCTTCGAAAGCAAACCAAGGCATGACCAAAAGGAGATGTCCATGAAGGCGTATGTGCTCATCAAAATTCGCGCTGGCGAGGTCAAGGATGTTGTGAACAATTTGAAAAGGGTGAAGGGGGTCAAGGAGGCGCACATGACTTTCGGTCCGTACGATGCGGTAGCCGAAGTGGAAACACCGGATGTCGCGAGCCTGGGGATGGTCACCGCCACCGAAATCCAACCCATCCCAGGAGTGGAGCAGACTCTCACATGCCTTGCCGTGGATGTGTGAGCGGGAAAGGAAATTCGGGATCGACCCAAGCGGAAGCCGGTAAAGATACCGGCTTCCGCTTTTCTAGTAGAATAATGCCCATCTTCTTGCAGAGGCTGACTTGAAACGGATCGACCAGCTAACCGTTACCCGGTTTCTTTCCATACTTTTGGTATTCTTCTATCATGCTGGTGGCGGGATCTATACTCAATGGATCAATTTCCCACCTTATTCCTATCTATTTGCGGCCGGACCCACTGCCGTAGCCTTCTTGTATGTTCTCTCGGGCTTCGTCATGTCGATCGTCTACCACCACCCTGAAACGAAATTCGACGTGCCGGGATATTGGAGAACCCGGTTCATCCGCTTCTACCCGCTGTACCTGATTTCCTTCCTCCTTGTGTGCCTCTATTATTTTGAATTCATGGCGCGCATCAAGCCGTGGAAAGTCCTCGTGAACATCTTCATTTTACAAGCCTGGTGGCCTCCCTACGCCCAGTCCTTCAATTACGCCTCGTGGTCGATGACTGTGGAAATATTCTTTTATGCTGTTTTCCCCTTTTTCACGATGTGGGCGTATCGGCAATCGACCCCAAAGCTGATCCGTCTTACCCTGCTCTTTTGGGGATTTACACAACTGGTCTATTTCATACTTTGGAAAGGATACTTCCCCGCCTGGGAATTGTTGCTGGTGTACAATCCGATTTTTCATCTGAACACCTTTCTGATGGGCGTCGTTGCCGGTATTTGGTACTTGCGGGAATCACCCAAGCAGCCTGTCCCGACCTGGGTCAACCTTTCACTGTTCACTCTCTCGCTTGTCCTCCTCATTGGATATACCATTGTTAGCAATATATACCGGGAATTGCCGCATAAATTGCAACCCATCGCGGGCTTGCTTGCACCTGTGCACGCGTTATTGATCGTGACCCTATCGCTGGACAAGACGCGCCTGGCTGCGATCATGCGCCATCCCTGGCTGGTCACCCTGGGGGAGACCGCGTATGCGTTGTATATCCTGCATGTACCCGTCATTTGGATATATGAGCGCGCTCTGCTCTCCGCCGGCGTTGAAAATCTGGAATTCATTCTCGACGTCACCTATATCCCGCTCATGATCCTGGTTGGATTGGTCAGCTACCTATACATCGATCCGCCGCTTCGCAGGTTGTTGAAGCGTGCGATGGATAGAATCCATGTGCCGCTGGTCCTGGTGGACCTGGTCATTCTCACCCTCTCGGTCTATTTTTCTTTTCGTCTTCGGTTTGCGGAGGACCGCGCGTTCGATTCCTACCGTCAAGCGATGTTGCTGATGTTCTGGTCCGCTTTTATCCTGCGAACGGTCGTGTCCGTGGTCATGAATTCCGCCGGTTCGTTCGTGATCCAAGAGAGCCTCCCGCAGTATGTCCGTCGTACCGCCCTCTCAGTGACCTTAGGATCGCTCCTGGTGGCCGGCGCAGTATACGCCGGTTACATTGCCAATTGGATAGAGAATTACCCGAGGAGCATCTTTCTATTGGATTGGGTGATTGTCTTAGGTTTATCCCTTTTCGTTAGAGGAATCTACCGCCGCAAATGGGTCAATCCTTCAAAAGCCGTTTCGAGTTGATCGGGCGGCGACACCATTCCCACCTGCAATTCTCGACCTCGTGGGTTAATACGAATATGCCTGAACTGAGCCAGGTATTGCAGCAGCTCAGGAAAGTGATCCTGCTTTTCTTCGTTTGCCTTCTGGGTTGTTCGCCCGGACCGACTTCACACGATCCCGCTCTTCCCCCCGCGATTGTAACCATAATACCGGCTACCTCCACGCCCACACCCACGCCGATGCCAACAGCAACCCGGACAATGGAACAGGCTTTGCAGCCCTATACGATCGACGGATTGCGGCAGCGTCGTTACACCGAAGGAAGGATTCGTATTCGCGAGACCCTGCTGGAATCCGATCATTTCACGCGCTATTTGATCGAATATCCAAGCGATGACCTGCTGATCACCGGCGTTCTTCAAATTCCCACCAGGGGCACCTCTCCTTACCCGGTCATCGTCATGAATCATGGATTCTTTTCCCGGGGGATATATTCCTCCGGCGACGGCACCGACCGTGCGGCGGAGTTCTTGAATCGGCGCGGCTATATCACCATCTCCTCGGATTACCGCAGCTGGGGCGATTCGGAGGTGGGCATCAGTTTGTTCTATTCAGGATTGGCAATCGATGTGATCAACATGATCAATGCGCTGCCTTCGATCCCACAGGCCGATCCGGATAGGCTGGGCATATGGGGACATAGCATGGGCGGGGGAATCACCTTGAAAGTGCTTACGATTGATCCACGCTTGAAAGCCGCAGTGTTGTATTCCACGGTCAGCGGTGACTTTGCAGATCTTATCGGGCGGTGGGGACCCGGGTGCCTGGGCGATGTATACGTTGGCGAATCCACCTTTGGTTGTAATTCTTCCGATATCCTTCCCGCGGATTCCCCGCAGGATTTAATTGACGCCTATTTTGCAGGGACGGTTGACCCAGCAGTCCTTCGGTCCGTTTCCCCGATCCACCACCTGGATCTGGTCCAGGCTCCGGTCCAAATAACCTATGGAAGCGAGGATGGCGAGACCTCCGCTGGGACTCCGCCGGAGTGGTCAAAAAAACTCTATCAGGCTTTCATCGAAGCGGGAAAAGAAGCCCGTCTTTACGGGCACGCGGGTGAAGGACATTCCCTTCTGGCGGACGAATGGTTCAACTTCATGGAACGGTCCGCACAATTCTTTGACAGGAACGTCCGCTAATGTCGCACTGGAACTTTTCGAGAAGGAGGGAGCAGGTGAAGTGAATAATGTCCGCCCTCGATTGAGCTTATTGACTGAGGATCAGAGGCACGAGGTTCACAAATCGGCGCTGCAGCTCTTGGAGACCGTCGGTGTGCGAGTGGATTCCGTTCCAGCGTTGGAAATGATGACCCGAAAAGTTGGACCATCCCTGGTCGATGGCAGACGCGTTCGCCTCCCGCCCGAAATTGTCGAGTGGGCTATTCAATCCGCCCCTCGGCGTATTCACATCTATGATCGGCTCGGTCGCCCGGGTTTTTCCATCGGCGGGCAGGACGATCGAATTCGATTTGGGGTAGGCGTCACCGCCTTGTATTACCAGGAACCCGCGACGGATGAACCTGTGCTTTTCGGGCGCAGGCACATGCGGGACATGGTTCGTCTGGGCAACGCGCTTGAACACTACGATGTAGTTTCCACGATTGGGATCGTGCGCGATGTGCCGGAAGCGTTGACCGATCTATTTGGAAGCCTGGACCATTTTTCCAGCGGCACCAAGCCAATGGTTCTTTTGTGCTCCGATGAACATCGCTTCAACGATGTCCTGTCTATGCTGGAATTTCTTCACGGTAATTTGGCGGAGAAACCATTCCTCATTCCCTATTTCAATCCAGTTTCACCTCTGGTGATGAATGCCGGCACGGTCGATAAGATGATGAAGGCCATTGACAGGGGGCTCCCGGTGATCTTGTCGAGTTACAGCATGAGCGGGGCAACCACCCCGATCACGCCAGCCGGCACGATCGCTGTGTTGCTGGCTGAATTGCTGGCCGGGCTGGTGATCGGTCAAACGTACAGGCAAGGGACACCGATGCTGCTCGGAATGCTGCCGGTGTATTTCGACATGAAAACGCTGGTGAATTTCTACGATCCGCAGAGTATTCTGATGAATTTGGCCTGCGCGGAGATGATGGAATTCTACGGGATTCCGCACTGCGGGACCTCGGGCAGTGGAACCGGTTGGGGGATGGATTTGCTGGCGGCCGAGACCTATTGGATGAACACCCTGTCATTCAGCCTGATCAAGGGTGGACTGGCCCCTTTTGTGGGGGATACTCTGGGCTCAAAGGCGATTTCCCCCTTGACCTTTGTGTATTGTCACGAGCTTATCGACCAGGCATTGCGGTTTTCGGCCGGATTTCAATTCGAGGCGAACGATTTTGGTCTGGACGAAATTCAAAAAGTGGGACCAGGAGGGAGCTTTATCTCGGCGCCTACCACACTCAACAAATTTCGTACCGGGTATTATGTGAATCCGGTCTTTCCCCGATGGAGCATGGAGAAGTGGGAGGAGGCAGGGCGCCCGACTGCCCAAGCGAAATTACGCGAATATACGATCGACATGCTGAACCGTCTGCCCCTTCCCGATGATTTTGACGAACTCATTGCACGAGGCGAGGATTATATTCACAACTTGTAATGTTGGTGCGTGTTATACTGGTTTTTACCTCGTAGCGTATGAAACAAAACCTGCTGGTTCCGTTTGCAGCTGCCGGCCTGCTGGCAATCGTCCAGATTTCTTGCGGGGCACTTTCCAACACGCCTGAACCGCGTGAGACCCAACCCGTTGTATCCCTTGAAACGATCATCGTGGAAACCGCTCGTGCTGCACAGACACGGACTGCAACCGTCATTTTCGGATTCACATCCACAACGACCTTAACTCCCACGCCGCCAGTGGATCAGACCTCGACTGCAACTCGCACCTCGATCCCGGTATATTTTTCCCCGACATTGGTGCCAACTGCCACCTCTACGGAAACTCCACTGCCTATACCGACCGAAGCGCTACAATCCGCTTATGCAAGTGAACCAAGTTCGGCATCTGCCTCCACACCCGATAGGGGAAAAGAAGAAGAGGTCGCGCCCAAATTCACGAAAACCCCCAAGGAATGGGATTGCCTGATCACGGCGAAGAGCCCCCCGAAAGGGTCGACCATCAAGCCTCGAACAGATTTCGTCGTATCATGGACTGTGACGAATCGAGGCACAAAAACCTGGACCAACAACGGCGTTGATTTTGTTTACGATGGCGGCTATCGACATGAGGGAAGGCCACTTCAGGACCTGCCCGTTACGGTGTACCCGGGGGGATCCATCACCCTCAAGGTAACCATGACTTCTCCAAAACAAGAGGGAGTGTATGATGTGATCTGGACGTTAAAGGTGGGTCGGACGACTTTTTGTCACCTGAAGCATACATTCGAGGTGAAGTGATTTAACTTGTACGTGTGTTCATTTGCCCCACATTCCGTAACCTGACCTTCGTCTGGATTCCCTCCGTTCGTGCTGTTCGTGAATTTGTTCGACATGATCTGCTTTTTCCTCGATCGCCGCCTCCAGCCACTGGCGACCCTTTTCGGCTGATCCCTGACTGCCGGCGCCGTACGCTCCTGTTTTCGTATCGTCATACCATGGAGGGTTGGCAATCAGAGCTCCGCCTTCGATCCAATCCATGTAGTAATCCGGAGTGGCGATGAAGTCGGTTTCATCCACTACTCGATCCATGCGGCAGAGATCCGGGCGCAGGTGCAGCATGAAAGAAGTTTCAAGCTCACACGCATGTCCCATGCCTCCGATCTTGGATGTGCGGTATTTTTCGACGGCTTTTGCGCCGGATCTTCCGGATGTGTGCAGAAAGGCCGTAGCGCAGAAGATTCTGGGATGCCGTTCCCCTGAGTATTTGACGATGTTGACCAGGAAGGACATGTTCCCGCCGTGACCGCTGATGAAGTAGAACCGGACGAATCCTCTCGCAACCAGTATATCGATCACACTGATCCAGAAATCCTCGAAGGCACGTCCACCGGCGTTCATGGTGGCGGCAAATGAGGCGCGATGTGTGCTGACTCCGTAGGGCATTACTGGCATCGCGAAGCTTCGTGTAGGCATGTGCTCGACTGTTCCCCTGCATATTGCTTCGACAATGATCGTATCCACCGAGAGGGGTAGGTGATATCCATGCTGCTCGGTATGCCCGATCGGAATGAGAATTACTTTCCCACGGGCTTCGTCCGGTGGAATGGGATTTTCTAGCCAGTTTCCCGTCTTGCCAGCTGTCTGCAGGAGAGCCGAGGAATTCGATCCAAGGTAGCCTGTCTGGGGATCGATACCGGATGGCGCCAGGCAGAACACGGAAGTGAATCCATCATCTCGGAGGCTATCAAGCAGGTTATTGACGTAGGGGAAGAATATTGTTTCCGGCACTGGGATGCCACTTCCACGCCATCCGAAAGGAAAAGCTGGGAGAATACCGAATTTCACGGGATTTCCCAATTGGTCGGCGAGCTGTGTCAGGTCAACTTGGCCAAACGGCAGGACGAGAGGAGTTGTTCGCGGCAACTCAGCCACCTGATCCCAGGACAGATCGGAATATTGAAAAATGATTGAATTGCGTGTAGCCAATATATTACCTAAATATTATTTACATCAAACCGGCAACAAATACCAATCCAGAAACCTCTCCATACGCGCATACACATCCAATATATTCCTCCTGCGCAAAAAACCATGAGGCTCATCGACATACGTCTTGTATTCAAATGTCTTTCCCTCCCTTTTCAATATTTCAACCAATTCCTCCGAAGCTTGCGGCGGTACGATAGTGTCGAGAAGTCCATGCAAAATTAAGAGCGGATTGCGGATCTGACCAATTTCCAAAATGGGGGAGCCCTTCAAATAGCTTTTGCGATTACTCGCTGGATGACCAAGAAAGATCTCACTATATAAACGAAGGCGCTTTTCACATTGCGCCCAGGAGCTGATAAGATTCGCATCACCGTATTTCGAGATTCCGCATGCAAATAGATATGTCGGATCCCGGGTAAGTGCGCAGACGGTCAAATAACCGCCATAACTCCCGCCGGCAATTGCGATCCGCTCAGAGTCAATCTGCGGCAGTGCCTGGATGAACTTCCCACCAAACAGACAATCGTGTGCATCGCCGAATCCCCAATCGTCATAATTCGCCCGCTCATATGCACGTCCATACCCCGTTGATCCACGGTAGTTGGGTGCAAGATAGTAATACCCCTTGGCGGTAAAGTATTGTGCCAGGTCATCCCATTGATACACATACTGGTCTTTCGGTCCACCGTGAGGATAGAGGATCCCTGCCTTATTGGGTTTCCTCGGCCGATAAAGTAACGCAGGGATTTCCAATCCATCAAAACTCGAATAGGTCACTTTCTCAGGTGCTATAAACGGATATGCCTGCAGGGCAGGGGGGGTTGAGAATGTCAACTGGGTGACCTTCCCGGTTCCCACATCCATTCGATACAGATCCGGCGGGAGGGACGGACTTTCAAATTCATACGTGATGAAACTCCCATCCATTGACCATTGTGGATTTGAATGCAGGCCCAAACCGGAGGATAAGACCGAGGTCGTACCCGTGTCGACTTCGATCAAATCCAGGTTGAAAGCGCCCTCCCGATTGACCACGGCAAGGATTCGCGATCCATCCGGCGACCATTCATATTGCAAGACGTCGTGAGAAAAATGAGTCAACGGATGCAATCCCTCACCGTCCGGACGAATCAACCAAAGTTCCTCCCAGCCGGTTTCCTGAGCAGCAAAGGCAATCCAATCTCCGGAGGGCGACCACTTGGGAAGGATCGCCCGAGTGGATGGCTTCCCATACAATGTCATCTCGCGGCCGCCGGCCAGGTCGAGCATGACCACATCCAACCGATTGAGATCATCGAATCTGCGCAGGGTGAAGAGGATCTTCCTGCCGTCAGGAGAAGGACGGGCATCCCAATGATCTCCCACCCTGTCCGTGGTCAGTGCCTGCGGCCATTTTCCGTCTCGATCGGTAAGCAGCAGTTGATCTACCTCATCTCGTTCGATCGTGACGACCAACCCATTCGAATCCGGCATCCAGCGGGGTCCACTGGCTGCGGTTGTAAAATCTGTGATCTTCTTCGGATATCCTCCGCGGCGTGGGAGTACATGGACATGTCCCTTCATGGAGAAGGCCAGCCATTCCCCATCCGGAGACCATTGCGGAATTTCATCGTCCCAATAGGGGACGGGAGTACGATCCATGGTTATTCGTCCCGGCCAGCCGCCGCCGTCAGGCAGCATGTACACATCGGAGTT
This sequence comes from Chloroflexota bacterium, assembly GCA_016866195.1. Classification (GTDB taxonomy): domain Bacteria; phylum Chloroflexota; class Anaerolineae; order Anaerolineales; family Villigracilaceae; genus VGNF01. Next base: position 12,585 of record VGNF01000083.1, read on the forward strand.
GTTCTCGCCATCCTTGATGTAAGCAATAGTCCCCACGGATGACAGGGAATGGGAGCGGATCCGCTCCAGCGATGTCAGCAAATCCAGGCTCAAGCCTGGAGGCGGTTTGAGATCCGGCCGCGGCAACGATGGCCAGCCATTGCGTTCATACTTTTCCTTGATTTCAATTGGGATGGACATTTTGGTTCCGAAGGATTCTTATTCTACCAACAATCGCAACTTTCGACTCTGTAACATAAGCGGTGGGTTTTGAGAAAAGGCGAACTTCTTGTAAGATGGTGATTGAGAGATCGCCACAGACAAGGAGTTCGCCATGCCAATTGTTGTCCTCAAGCTGCCG